>JAIPDT010000038.1 GCA_021737545.1 Desulfobacteraceae bacterium | reverse complement strand
AGTCAATTTTTAGATGGCAAAGTAAAAAGTTCAAGATCAAGGCGCGCAAATATCGAGGAATGCAGCGTACTTAATCGTACGTGAAATTCCGAAGATATGCAGCGCAACGCAGATATTGGACTTTTTACTTTGCCATCAAACAACAAATAATGAAAAATTTCAAGCTTACCATAGAATACGACGGAACTGAATTCAACGGCTGGCAGGTACAGAAAACAGGCCGAACGATTCAGGGCGCAATCGAGGCCGCTCTCTTTGTGATGACCCGGCAAAAAATAAGGATCACCGGTTCGGGCCGCACGGACGCAGGCGTGCACGCCATGGGCCAGACAGCGAATTTTAGATGTAATACCCGGCTTACAGAAAAGGACTTTTTTTCGGGGCTAAACGGTCTGCTGCCGTCAGATATAGTGCTCCAAAGCTGCGAACAGGTATCCTCCGAATTCCATGCCCGATACAATGCAATAGAAAAAACTTACCGCTACAATATTTTAAACCGCCCGTTGCCGGCCGCGATCGGCAGACAGTATGCCTGGCATATAAAAAACCCACTTGATGTGGATGCAATGCAGCGCGCAGCGGATATGCTCAAAGGCAAACACGATTTTTCGGCATTTGAAAATACAGGAAGCCCCAAATCAAATTCCGTCCGTACGGTTTATTCCGCCGGGTTCACCCACCCCCCGGACAAGCGGCACCTGAATTTTGAAATATCCGCCAACGGGTTTCTTCGCTACATGGTAAGAAACATCGTTGGCACACTTGTACAAGTGGGTCAATCCGGAATAACAGTAGAAGAATTTGCCGCCATAAAGGCATCTTTGGACCGCAACAAAGCGGGGTTCACCGCCCCGCCCCACGGGCTGTTTCTTATGTCGGTGAAATACTGAAAAAACGTGTTCAGGCCTCGCCCCCGCTTAGCTCGCCCGCCCTTAAACGCTGAATCTGACGGTTGTAGAACGCTATCAAATCCCGGCGATGGAGCAGGCCCAGAAGTATCCGATCGTCGTCTTCTGAGACCACCGGCAGGCTGTCGATATTCCTGGTGGTCATTTTCTGGAGCACAGTGTTTAAGTCCTCGGATGCAGTGGTGGAAATCACATCCGTAGTGGCGATATCACGCATTACAACCAATTGCTCTATTTCCGGGGCAAAAAGAACGCTTCTGACATCGGTGCTGGAAAAAATACCGACCATGCGGTTGTTTTCATCCATTACCGGAAAATAGTGCTGCTTGGTCCGGGAAAAAAACTGCTTGAACTCCTGGAAAGGCATATGCTCGGGTATGGACTGCGCCTTGTGCACCAGATGCATCAGATCCCGCACCTTTATAAGCTGGAGCACGTCAACCATGAATTCGCCCGTATGGGCCGGAGAGGCCACCCGGTTTTTGACCTGTTTCTGATAAATACCCCAGCGCCGGGCTGTTACATAACAAATCGAGCATACAAACAGGCTGGGCAAAAGCAGCTCGTAGGAATTGGTCATCTCGCTGACAAAAATGATCGTGGAAATGGGGGCATTGGACACTGCGGTGAAAAAACCGGCCATTCCCACCACCACGAAAGCCCCGGGATTGGTTACAATTCCCGGTATGAGCTGGTGGAAAAGCTTTCCCACCACTCCGCCCATGGCACCGCCTATTACCACTGACGGCCCGAACACGCCCCCGCTGCCGCCGGAACTGATGGTAAAAGAAGTAGTCAAAATCTTTCCCAGGGCCAGGGCAAGCAGCACAGAGACTGCCAGTTCATCAAAAATAGCCTGCTGCGCGTATCCATATCCAAAAGCCAGGGTGGTAGGCAGATAAAATCCGATCATTCCGGTTAGCATGCCGCCGATGGCCGGCTTGAAATGATTGGGAATATTTATGGCCCGGAACAGGTCTGCAACCCCGTAAAAGGATTTGACATAAAAAAAACTCAGCCCTGCCAGTACTATTGCCAGCACGATATAAGGACCGAGTTCAAGCGGGTTTTGAAATTTGAACTCCGGGGAGGCAAACAGCGTGCCCCAACCATAAACCAGGCTGAAAAGACAGTATGCCACCACAGAGGAAATCCCGGCCGGAATGATTACCTCGGATTCAAAATCCGGATCACTGTACAGCACTTCCGAGGCAAACAGTGCGCCCGCCAGAGGGGCGCGGAAAATGCTGCCCACGCCTGCTCCAATGCCCGCGGCCAGCATGATGCGGCGTTCTCTTTCCGAGAGTTTAAGACGGGTGGCCAGAAAAGACCCGAATCCCGCTCCAATCTGTGCAATAGGACCTTCCCTTCCTCCGGAACCTCCGGTTGCCAAGGTAACAGCCGAGGCCAGGGTCTTGATGATCGGCACCCGGGAGCGCATGAAACCGCCCTTGTTATGATAGGCATCAATTGCCGCGTCCGTGCCGTGCCCCTCGGCTTCCGGGGCGAATTTATATACAAGCCAGCCGCTTAACAGTCCTCCGGCCGCAGGAAGAAAAAGCAAAACCCAGCGATTGAAAACCGTGGAGGTGGGGGGCATGATATGATGCTCGCCGGCCGGGGCCGGCGGTCGGTATCCCGCCATCCAGTCCATGAACACATGGGCTCCGAGCTGGCACAGATACTGGAATATTACGGACCCCATACCTGCAATAACGCCGATCAGGACGAAAAAAAGGCTCCATTTGCCCGCCCGGGCGATATTGACAGTACGAATACGTTGTTTTACCAGCACGGGCAGTTGCTTGATACGGTCCATGTAAGCCACTATATCTTCTTTCCCGCCTTATGCCCGGGGTAACGAAAAATGCCTAGCTCAGGTCCTGCACGCCCTGGTAGACAATATCAAACAGGGTCCGGATCTCGCTTTCTTCTATACATGAAAACGCCACCCGCAAATCATGCTCTCCAAGGGATATCAGGCCAACTCCGTAGTTGTCGAGCAGGTGCACCCGCAATTTCTCGGCATTGACCGATTTAAGCCTGATGCACATGAAATAGCCGGAGTTAAAAGGATAAACATCCCAGGCAGAAGCGTATTTGGGATCCGATAAAACCGATTTCACGGTTTGGGCCCTGGACTTTAACACTTCATACTTTTCATTTTTTTCCGCCTGGTAATTTTCATCCTTCATGGATCTTAAAACAATGGACTGACTTAAATGCGAAGCATTGGATATATTGCCCCGCACACATCCGGCGGTCTTGCGCTCCAGGGCGTCATAGACAGGGGCTGCATCGCCCTGTACAACAGTACCGTAAGTAAGAAAGCCTACGCGCAGACCCCACACGTAGTTTTCCTTGGTTGCCCCGTCGAGCTTTACCGCAAGCAGTCTTGGATGGGATTCGCACAGTCTTGTAAAAATCGACTCACCAAGCACCCCTTCTTCATAAAAAAGCCCGAAATAAGCGTCATCGCAGACCACGATTACATTGGTCCCGTTTTCCGCAACATCGGTTACTATCTTTACAATCCGGTCTGCCTCTGTTTCGGTGACCGTATAGCCCGTGGGATTGTGGGGAAAGTTTAACAGCAGAATTACCTTCTGATTGTTTTTCGCCTCTTTTTCCAGACAAGCCGCCAAACCTTCAACATTATAGGCGCCGTTTGCAGTAAACATGGGATAGTGGCTCAGGCGCACTTTTTTGCGGACATTGAAGATCATGCTGTAGTTGCCCCACATCATGTCAGGCATGATGACCACGTCGTCCGGATCAGTCCAGATGTCTGCAAACGTGCTGATGGCATGGGTGATGCCGTTTGTTGCCACCGGCAGGCTTACTGCCTTGCCGGCAAGAGAGGGATTTTTCTCATAAAGAGATTCCTGCCACTTTCGCCGCAGCTCCGGTATGCCAAAGGACGGGGCATAAGTGACAGATTCCTCCGGGGCCAGTCCGGAAACACAACTCATCACAGAAGGCAGAACCATGGCCCCGCCTTCCTGCTTTGCAATGCCGATGGTGGCATTTAACCTGGTGGCCTTTTCCCTGGCTTCTGCACTCTGAGAAAGTATCCCTTTTGGGAAAAACAGGTTCTTTCCCACATCTGACAGCATTTCCATCAAAGAGGGATTGCCTCTTGAAATAGTCTCATTTAACTGCTCTGCAATGGGATTCATATTCCGCGTTCCTTATTCTTGCTGCTTTCAAAAATCTTTTTTTTCCGAATCACACAATCTTGTAATTTCTCCGATTTACAGGAAACTGTCAAGAATTATCCATGCTTGCCGGAAGCAAAAACAGTCCCGCATTTTAAACAGGATTAATAAAGACAGTCTCGTAAAAAATCAATTTTTAGATGGCAAAGTAAAAAGTTCAAGATCAAGGCGCGCAAATATCGAGGAATGCAGCGTACTTAATCGTACGTGAAATTCCGAAGATATGCAGCGCAACGCAGATATTGGACTTTTTACTTTGCCATCAATAAAAAAGCATTGAAAATCAGCGGACAAGGCAGTAAAGAGTGGGCAGTGATCAGTGGGCAGTAAAATATGAACGGTTAACCGTGATAGAATCCTAAAAAGTTGTTTCTGAGCGACATTTGAGCATTTTGAGAGTAAGCTGATAAATTTGGCTGCTTAAAAATTTCTCATTGTTTGAGGGCGCAAGCCCGAGTTTGAGAAATTTAGCAGACTGATTTATCAGCGCTCAAAATGATCACGGAGCGAAGAAATCGACTTTTTAGGAAACCATCAACCGTGAATAGATAGAATTTGGAAAGGCGCCAAAATGATAATCGTGACCGGAGGCGCGGGGTTCATAGGCAGCAATCTGATAGAAGCCTTAAACAAAAAAGGCATTTCGGATATTATTGTCGTGGACAACCTGGAAAACGGCATAAAATTTAAAAACCTTGCGGATCTGCAAATAAGCGACTACCTGGACAAGGAGGAATTTCTGGCGGCCGCGGAAAAAGGCTCCCTGCCGTTTGAGCGCATAAAGGCGGTATTTCATCTGGGCGCGTGCTCTGATACCACGGAATGGGACGGCAGATACATGATGCGCAACAATTTCACATACTCAAAAAAGCTTTTCCATGCCTGTACAAAACACAAAATCCCTTTTAGTTACGCTTCGTCTGCAGCCACCTACGGCGGATCCGCAAATTTTACAGAAAAGCCGGAATTCGAAAAACCGTTAAACATCTACGGCTACTCCAAGCTTCTGTTCGATCAATACGTGCGGCGCTTTTTCCATGAAGCAGAAAGTCAGATAGTCGGCCTGAGATACTTCAATGTATACGGCCCGAGAGAATCTCACAAAAGCCAAATGGCCAGTGTGGCATACCATTTTTACAATCAAAACCGCCGGGAAGGCAAAATCAGGCTGTTTGAAGGATCAGGAGGCTACCGGGACGGCGAACAACAGCGGGATTTTATATACGTTGCAGATGCTGTTGCAATCACACTTTGGTTTATGGATCATCCGGAAGTTTCAGGGATTTTCAACGCGGGCACCGGCAGGAGCCAGACATTTAACGAGGTTGCAAACGCGGTGATAAGTTATCGCAAATTCGGCAAAATAGAATACATACCTTTTCCTGAAAATCTTGCCGGAAAATATCAGAGCTACACCAGGGCGGATCTTGCAAAACTGCGCGGCGCGGGCTGCGATCTGGAGTTTAAGACAGTTGAACATGGCGTTTTTCAATACCTTAAATGGCTTGATGCCCAACAGGAATAAACGCAGGAACAGGAATATTTTTTCAGCAAATGCTTGGCAATATACGGCATGCAATTCTTGACCGCGACGGCGTCATAAACGAGGAGTCGCCGGAAGGATATATACTTTCCCCGGAAGAATGGATATGGATTCCCGGGGCAAAAGAGGCCCTGTCGATGCTCGCTCAAGCCGGCATTGCAATATCTGTTGCCACCAACCAGAGCTGTGTGGGCAGAGGGCTGATTGACGAACAGGGGCTTTATCGGATAAATGAAAAAATGAAAAACCAGGCAGCAGAACAAGGGGTTTTTTTTGCGGGCATATATTTTTGCCCGCACTTGCCGGAATACGGATGCAGGTGCCGCAAGCCGGCACCCGGTCTTCTTGAAAAAGCAATCAGGCAAACCGGATTTGAACGCTGCGAAACCGTTTTTATCGGGGATGCAGCCCGGGATCTTTTAGCTGCAAAAACTGCGGGAATTGCTTCATTTCTGGTACGCACCGGAAAAGGTGCGGACACGGAAGCGGATTTACAAAAAGGCATTGTAAAAGAAATTGATACCAAAAGCGTCCATGTTTTCGACGACCTGCTATCTGCATGCAGGGCCATAACAGCAACAAAGGAAAAACTTGCAAAATGAGAAATTTCGAGGATATTGCAGAAGAACATATAAAGGCGCTAAAGGACTCGATTAAACCCTTTGGCCAAAATTTCTCAGATGCTGTAAATCTTTGCACAAACGCCCTTACCGGCAAAGGCAAAATCCTTGTCTGCGGAAACGGGGGTAGTGCGGCAGATGCCCAGCATTTTGCCGCAGAGTTGGTGGGCAGATACGAAACCGAGCGCAGGGCCCTTCCCGCAATCGCCCTGTCCACCGATACATCCGCAATCACTGCAATAGGCAATGACTACGGGTTTGATGAAATTTTTGCCAGGCAGATCCAGGCTCTTGGGAATCAAGGCGATATTCTCATAGCCATCAGCACCAGCGGCAATTCCTCCAATATATTAAAAGCAGCAGATGCGGCATGCAAACTCGGTATAAAGATTATAGCCTTTACCGGGCAACAAGGAGGGGGCCTGGGTAATCGGGCCGAGGTTTTGTTTGCAACATCCTCGGACCGGACCGCCAGAATCCAGGAAATCCATGAAATATGCCTGCATGCACTGGCGGAAGCAATTGAAACAAAAACCCGCTGACAGGTAACAGATGCAAAAGACTTCAATTCTTGCCGAAAGTCTTGCCGGATTTCTGAAGAACGCAAACGCCAAACACGTATGGGTGGTAGGCGACCTGCTTTTGGACCAGTACATAGAAGGCGGTATAGAAAGAATCTCGCCCGAAGCACCGGTTCAGGTCGTAAATGTTTCAAAAGAGTTCGGAAGGCTGGGGGGTGCCGCAAACGTGGCAAACGGTCTGGCCGCCCTGGGGGTCAAAGTAACCCTTGGCGGCATTATAGGTTCGGACAGTGCCGGAGAACTGCTTCTTGACTTGTGCGACAAAAAGAGCATCCACACCGAAGCCGTACACAAGGCAGAAGACCGCCCCACAATACGCAAGCTAAGGGTTCTTTGCAGGGGTCAGCAGATGATACGGCTTGACTGGGAACAAACCCATGCCATTGACAAGCAGACAGAAAACAGGATCCTTGAATCCCTTAAAAATGCGCACCCCCCTGATGCAGTGGTGATAAGCGATTATGCAAAAGGCGTGCTCACAGGTTCGCTGATCGAAAACATAATCTCCATGGCTGACGCCCATGGCGCCCCGGTGGCGGTTGATCCCAAGTCCAGACGACTTGGAAAATACAGGGGCGCCTTTGTAATCGCGCCGAATTTGAAGGAATTCAGGGAGGCACTCGACAGGCCTGTTGAAACACAAGATGACGAATCCATGGCTTCTGCGGCGGACTTAATATGCAGGGAAACCGGCGTAAAAGCCCTGCTTGTCACCTTGGGAGAGGCGGGCATGGCGCTGTGGACATCCGAAGGCGGCGGCACCCTTGACAGGATCGAAGCTGCTGCCAGGGAAGTTTTTGATGTTACAGGCGCAGGGGACACGGTAATGGCCGCACTGGCGCTTGGCCTTGCAAGCGGTGCTGATCTGCATACAGCGGCTCTTATAGCAAATTCCGCAGCAGGAGTTGTTGTGGGAAAAGCCGGCACCGCGGTAGTCGAACCAACAGAATTAATGGACGCCGTCTACCCGTATACCCGGGACAAGATCCTGGACGGCACAATGCTGGAACAGCGCATGCGGCTGTGGCGGAGCCAAAAAAAGAAAACCGTGTTTACAAACGGCTGTTTTGACCTGTTGCATGCAGGACATCTCCATATCTTAAACCAGGCCGCCTCATTGGGGGATGTGCTTGTGGTTGGCATCAACACAGACGATTCTATCCGCAGGCTAAACAAGGGCGCAGACCGCCCCCTGATCCCGCAGCAGGAAAGGGCCGCCATAGTGGCCGCTTTGGACTGTGTAAACGCTGTTGTGCTTTTTGATCAGGACACCCCCCTTGAACTTATCAAAACACTAAAGCCGGATGTCCTGGTAAAAGGCTCTGACTATACGGTCGATCAGGTGGTGGGCAAAAAAGAGGTCGAAGCTTACGGCGGAGAAGTGCGGCTTGTGGAACTACTGCCGGACAGATCCACGACTTCGCTTATTGAACGAATAAGGGGAGAGCGTCATGGAGAAAATTAAGAAAATAGTTTAAAATTTAACCACAGGTGATTATATGAAAGTTCTTGCTGTAACGAATCTTTCACAGGCTGAAGCCTATCAATTTCAAGGTTTTGCCAGATCCGGCGTTCAAACTGAAGTCATGTGCCCTCCTTCCTCTGCATACACGGAGTTCCTTCTTGAAAACAACATAAAAGTCACCCCTCTTAAAATTAAAAAACATTTCGATAGTAAAGCAATCCGTTCGATCCGGGCAAGGCTTGTTAACACAAATGCTGACATCCTTCATGTATTCAACAACAAAGCAGTTTCAAACGGATTGCTTGCCTCCAGAGGGCTGCCTGTAAAAATAATAGCCTATCGCGGGATTGTGGGGAATGTAAGCGTATTTAATCCAGTTTCCTGGGCCACATATCTCCATCCCCGGGTAGACCGGATCGTCTGCGTTGCCGAGGCGGTAAGGCAGTTTTTTCTGAACATGAGTTTTGCAGGATGGCGGTTTCCGTCTTACAAGCCGGTTACCATATACAAAGGACATGACCTTGACTGGTACCGGGAACCCAGGGTGGACATAACTCAATTCGGCATTCCCGAGGATGCGTTTGTGGTTACGACAGTGGCCAACATGAGGCCAAGAAAGGGGATACAGTTTTTTATCGAGGCAATGAACAATCTTCCGGTACAAATAGCTAAAAAAACTCATTTTTTGATTGTCGGGAAAATGGATGAAAAAGCTCTCCGCAAATCTCTGAACAAGCTCGGGCAAAATACCTCAAGGGTCCACCTTACGGGATTCCGAAAAGATGCTGCCGCTATTTCAGGTTCAAGCGACGTATACGTGCTGCCGGCCATCAAACGGGAAGGGCTTCCGAAAACCGTTATAGAAGCAATGGCATACGGCGTGCCCCCTGTTGTAACAAATACAGGGGGAAGCCCTGAGTTGATCGAGGACGGCAAAAGCGGCATAGTTATACCGCCCGGCGACCCGGGCGCCATAGCCGGCGCGGTAAAAATTTTATATGAAAATAGCGAACAAAGAAAAAAAATGGGACAGGAGGCAAGAAAACAATTAAACGAAAAATTCCATGTGAATCAAACCATCCGGGAAACCCTTGCCCTTTACAGAGAGGTTGTGGAATACAAATAAAAAAATTTATTCTTTTTTTTTCAGGCTGTTATACATTTGAAGCTGGATCATCTTTGCCGACATAACCATTCCTGCAAAAGCAGACATTCCGGATATCAGAAGACCCCGCCACCCGTCGAGAAACCCCAGCCGCAACACCATATCCCTAAAAAAACTCAGGGGCGGGCGGAAAAACAGATTCAACAAAGCCTGTGGATTGTTTTTTTCAACCTTGTCCATGGCTTTCCATGTAGTGTACCTATTAATTTTTTCCACCCAAACTTTCATGGACCTCACAGGATAATGTTTTAGGGGCTGAACCAGACACCCCGTATTGGGGACCCGAATTTGCCCGTGTACGCGCTTGTTTTCCTTACGCCCTATATCACGCCTGAACAGCCGGATCACCCGATCCCTACCCCATCCGGAAAAATATACCCGCTTACCAAAAAGATAATTGGTCCTTTTTATCCAGTACCCGTCAACCTGAGTTTGAACAAGATCCAAAGAAAGGATTTCGTCTCTTAATGCCGTTGTTATCCTTTCATCCGAGTCCACAACAAGCACCCACTCATATCTTGCCTGCGGAATTGCCCAGTTGAGCTGATCGGTATCACTTTTATATTCACGCTGAAAAATACGGTCAGTATATCGGCTCGCAATTTCAAGTGTTCTGTCAGTGCTGAAAGAATCCACCAGCAAAATTTCATCTGCCCATTTTACACTTTCCAGGCAAGCTTCAATATTATCTTCCTCATTGAAGCATGCAATCACAACACTAATAGGAGTATAATCCATATTTCGATCCTTTCTCAACCCCAACTTTCTGTATGCACAATTGATTTCAAATGTTTAAAATCTCTTTATAAATGGAAAGCGTAGCTTTTGCGGTTTCATCCCAGGTAAAACGCCGGGCGTATTCTTTTGCCCGAGCCAGCCTGAAGCGATCAAAAGTCAATGCCTGCTTAATGCCTCTGGCAATCTCCTGAACAGATTCCGGAGAGACTAAAACCGCATGTTTCGATCCCAACTCTGCGGTTGCGCTAATCCGGCTTGTTATCACCGGGATCCCGCAAGCCATGGCCTCCAGAATCGGAAGTCCGAAGCCTTCATACATACTGGGGAAACAAAGAGCCGAAGCTCCCATATATAAGGCGGGCATCTTTTCATCAGCCACTCCTGCCATGCCTATTACTCTGTTTTCTATGCCTTTGCCCTGCAGGAATGCAATCGCCTCCGGATCCAGGCATCCTACAACAAGCAACAGGTGAGTATTGTAAAGGCCTGATTCAATAAACGCTCGGAGGACCCTTGAGAAATTCTTCCTTTTCTGGGGCCCGAAACACAGTATATAGGGTTCGGCAGGGATAATATCTGAATTTTTACTGGTACTTTCAGCCGGGACTTGAAAAAATTTTTGCTGCACCCCATGTTGCACAACGTAAATCCGGTTTTCCGGATATGCCAAATACTCTATAATATCCTGCTTCGTGGCATTGCTGGGAACAATGATTGCGTCACAGCAACGCACAAGACGTTGGTAAGTGTGGATCTTTCTTTTTCTGAACCGATGAGAACTGTACCCGTCCAGAACAGCGGAAAAAAGATCATGAACCGTACAGACCATCCTGGAAGGCTGAGACCATGGAAGACTGGAATCCAGGGAGTGCACCAGATCATAACGGCCCGTGGAAAAACCAGGTACGGGCCAGTACCATCTATACCCCATAGGCAGATCCGGACGGCAGCCTTTCTTATTTATCCTGTTACCCTTGTAACACAACTCCAGTTCAAGATTCGGTTCAAATTCAGCCAATCCTGCCAGGGCGGAGACAAGTTCCCTGATATAACGCTGTATACCGCTAACTTTATGGGACAGGGCCGAAGATGCCTCCAGACCTATTCTGTATTTCTTACCGGATCTCATTTAATCACACGCAGTTCTGTATGGATATTTCCCGCCGGATACCTGAATACACGGAAACAACCGAATAGGGATATCGGTCCAGACTCAAGGCGCCTTCTTTTTCCGGACATCGTCCCCGGCAGCAGAAACCGTAAGAGCAAACAATACCATCATGGCATAAAAGTTTATAGTCAGTCGCTGCTCAAAAGGGGATTCAGTGAGACTGAAAAAAGCATAGGAGACAACAACAAGCAAACCGGCAAAAGCAATTGATCTGCAATTATTGTCAGGCGCTTGGGTGACCCGCTTCCAGAATACCCAGCCTGGAATAACCAAAACCAGCAACAGGGACAACAATCCTAAAATCCCGTTATAACCGAACGCAGTGGCAAACGCTGAATGGGGGAAGTGCAATTCTGCAACTCTACTGTGATACTTCCCTGAATCCACCCCCGCCCTGGCCATCCGTTGATATCCGGCTTTGCCGGGTCCGATAACCGGAGACTTTATACCTGATTCAAAAGCAGCTTGCCACATCTGCAGCCGAATTGTCACGGAATTGCTCTGAGAGTTTTCCGGATTTTCCAAATAATCACTCAGATGGACAACCGCCTCCCCGAGTCGGTGCTCGAGAATTTGCAACCCGGAAAATCCGTAAAACGACACCAGGAAGATCAGACAGGCGAAAACAACTTTCCATACATGCCTGCGCAATCCGCTACGATAATACCAGCCCAGCATAATGAACAGCACCGGCAGGGCAATCCACGCGCCCCTGGTAGCCGAACCCACCGCAGCAAGCAGCCCCAGTATCACCCCGCTGACAGGCAAAAATACAAGCCAGGGCCTTACCCGGTAAAACCAGGGAGCCGATGCAGCAGCAAGTGCTGAAAGCATCACTGCGAACTGGCCGAAAGCAATAGGATTAACCTGAGTATATGTTCTGATACTGTGTCTAAAGTTTCCGCCCAGAGAAAAGAAATAAAGTCCAATCAGGCCGATTAAAAAGGCACCCAGCGCGATCCCCAGCCAGAAAAAACTGTCAGAAGGCCTGCGCCGGGCCACCCAGAAGAGGCTCAATACTGCAAAAAGAAAAAGTAATCTGCGGCGAACCAAATGATAGTCTGCATCTTCCAGGCCGTTTATCCACCAGGAAAGAAACGGGATCAGTAAAAGGAAAAGCATCGAAAAAACCACCAGGGTTTCACGACGGCTGCAGGGCCAAACTCGCCATGCGGCAAAAGCGACCAATCCTCCAATTGTTAAAATATTTAAAATACTTCTGTCAGCACTTGGAACCAGCCAGGACCCGATAGGGAAGAAAAAAATCAGAAATCCCAGAAACCAATAATCCCAAGGCCGCCCAATTTCAGAGAACAGGAAATTTATTTTATAATTTTCAAGGAATTGCATATTATACCAATCAAGGCCCCCGCATAAAAATAATCCGGCTCAAACACCGGATTTATAATATTCAACTCTGTTACTTCTTTGTCAGACAGGTGTCAAGCCTATCTTCTTGGCGAGAATGCTCTGGTAAACCTGCAGATAATGTCTTGCAAGCTCACTCGGCTTATATTTCATGCTTACTTTATAAGCATTTTCAGCCAACCGGATGCAGAAATCTCTGTTTTTATATAGATACAGGACAGCGTCAGCCAGTGCCCCTGAGTCTGCCGGTGGAATGAGTAATCCGTTTTCCCCGTGTTCTATTATGTCCGGTATCCCGCCCACGTTGGTTGCCACAATGGGCAATTTGAACTGCATGGCATCCAGCAGCACCGAGCCCAGGCCTTCCTGCAAAGACGGGAATAAAAACAGGTCAAAAGCACCCAAATAATCTCCCACGTTTGCCCTGAAACCTGCAAATTCCAGGTTATTCAATCCTGCCGCCATTCTTTTAAGCCGGTCCTCATCCCGCCCCTGCCCCAAAAGCAGGAAATGAATTTGAGGGTATTCATGCTGCATAGAAGCCGCGGCTTCCACAATATACTGCTGGCCTTTATCTTTATTCACCAGTGCCCCTGCATGTCCCACCAGAAACTTGTCCTTATACCTGCTTTTGATTTTATCCCTTGATTCCTGATTGCTCGACAGACTGCTCGTCATGCTGGGTATAACAAGAGGGTTTAACGTGGAATCATACCTGACCAGTACGTACTTTACTGCACCAGACAAAGCGATTACCCGCTCGGCTCCTGAATAGACATTTCGCGTAAAAGGATTTGCTTTTAACGGCTTTAGCACCCTCCTGGTAATCACATAAGGCTTTTTATAAATCCTGGTGGCCAGATATGCGAACTGCCCGGCTTTTGCCTCGTGGACATGGATCAAATCACAGTCTTTTACATCCCCGGCATGCAGGATATAAGGCTTTGATATAGGTTTCAGTTCAAGGCTTTCATCCACCCCTGAAAGCCGATCTATTAACGGGCAATCCGCCCGGAGGATGACCTTTTGCCTTATATCCTCGTATTTGCAAATTTCTTTGACAAGAAGCTCGGTCTGACGCTCACCTCCCCGGAAACCCCTTGCAAGATTTATGTGGCAAATCTTTGTCACTCTATCTCCACAAACAAAAACTCTTTAAAATGCCGTACTCGCATTCTCAATAAGCTCTGCGAAACAGGGATGCAGATAACAGTCAAGGCGGCAAATGTTAACATAATGAATTTTTACTATAAAAATTCAGTCTTTTCAATCAACTAATGGTTTAGCCCTATTAAGCATTCAAGGATCAAAGATAACTTTCTTGACATTTTTTGAAAGACAAGGCAAGCATTAAACATCTTAAAATCGAGAAATGAACCATCTTCTTTTTCCTGCTTTAGCAGGCACTTAAGATACAAAATCAGGGAACAAAATCTTGACCAAGAAGAATAAGTCATGCTGAAAGACAACATTAAATCCTTACGCCATATAAACGACAAGGTATCATGGAGAGGCCCTCGCATATTGATTGTTCGTCTGCGGCACCTGGGCGATCTTCTTCTGACCACGCCGGTTATAAGAGAGTTAAGACTATCCTTTCCCGAGGCTCAAATCGATTTTCTGGCATTAAAGGGGCCAGGCGAGGTGCTGAAAAATAATCCGTACATAGACAACCTGTTTACCATTGAGCCGGCTTTTTGGAAATATTTTGATGTCATTCCTGATATTCGGGCAATCCACTATGATGTTATCTTTGACCTACAAAGCAGCCCGAGATCCATGTGCCTTGTAATGGCATTGCGAAGCCGGTATAAGATCGGCTGGAACAAGCGGCGAATACGAAACTTCGTATATGATCAGACCGTGAACGGCCAAAAACAGGATATTTATGTGCCAAGGAAGTTCGCCAATCTGATTTCAGCCGCCGGATTTCCAAAACCCTCCGATTATGACTTAGACCTTCGGATCTCAAATCAAAACCGTCAAAAAGCCAAGGCAATCCTGTCTGCAGCGAAAGAACGGAAGTGTGGTCCTCTGATAGCCCTATCAACCGTCTCACGGGTAAGTGGCAAGCGTTGGCCGCCCGAACGATATGCCGAACTGGCGGACTGGCTAATTGAAAATTATAATGCCGCCATTGTATTGACCAATGGACCGGAAGAAATTGAGCAGGTGACCGAAGTGGTACAGCAAATGCGGCATTCCCCGACGGTATGGAATTACGGCCCTACCAGTCCTCAGGATCTGGGCGCCATATATGAGCAGTGTGATCTATGGATTGGAAATGACGGCGGCCCCAAGCACATTGCGGTCGCTGCGGGGTGTCCGACCTTGACAGTGATTAGAGCCAAGCATGTGAACCATTACCTGGATGACCGGTCAATAATACCCCAGATGCCGTTGGCCGCCGCCACTGTCCAAGCGGTGAATTTGGAAAAGGCCATTTCAGCAATCAAGGCATGCATCTGAATAACTACATGCAAGTGTACACTCTTAAGACGAAACCATGCTTTTGAAAATTTTTTCCGGATAAATTTCGTAAAGGCACTTAAAATGACCGTAAGAGCAGGTGCTCTTAAAACATGGCGAACACTCAAGTTCTATGCGGTGAATATTGGTTCTGCTGCTCAGAGGCGGGGTATATGCGGGGCTTGATGAACCGTAAATCGCCTCGAGTTTTATGCCGGCGGCTGCGGCCACATGCATAAGGCCTGAATCATTTGAAACAGCATGGGATGCAAGGGCCATTAAATCAATTGTATCCTCCAGCCGGGTCATGCCGCACAGATTCTTATACCCGCTCTTATATCCCGGATCTATGGCGCAGCCCAGATCGGCTTCTTTTGCCGACCCCATGGTCCATACCTGGTATCCTTCTGCAATCAGCATTTGAGCTAATTCCCTGAAATAGGCAGCAGGCCACTGCTTGGCTGGCCCGTATTCCGCTCCCGGACAGAAACACACCACCGGCGGCTCCCAGGTCAGGCCAAACTCCTTTATCAATCTGGACTGGTTATTCCTGTCCACGGCCAGTTCCGGGTAATATTCGATTTTTGGAGGCAGGGGCAGTTTTTTATCCTGAGCAAGTGCCAGCAGTCTTAATATGGTCTGATTCAGTTTATTTTTATCCAGGCGCCGGGAGTCGTTTATCAGCCCGAAACGGAACTCACCCCTGTATCCGGTCCGCCTCGGAATGTTGGCAAAAAAAGGGATCAGCGCCGACTTCCAGGACCTTGGAGTTATAATCGCCCAGTCATATTTTTGTTGTACAAGCTCTTTGCCGATCCTGTAGCGAACGCTTAATTTCATACGATTATGACCCACGGGCAGAGCGATGGGACGCCGGATCTCGGGCATACGGCTTATAAGCGGATAAGACCATTCAGGGGCCACTACATCGATAACCGAGCCCGGATGATCGGCTTTTATTTTTTTATAAAGGCCCTGGGCCATTACCATGTCCCCGACCCACGAGGGGCCCACAACCAGTATCTTCATTCTTCTATACACCTGTTTGGAAACCCGGCGCTCCACGCGTTGCCTTTTATCAGAATCCTTTCAATACGTTGCATTACATCTGCAACAGTAATCTCCTGCATGCACAACGGATTTCTGCAGTGCCTTTTGTTGCAGGGCACACACGGCAAATGCTTTTGAATCACTTCTCCGTAGAAAGGTCCGGTCCTGCGAGGATTTGAAGGACCGAAAAGCGCCACCACAGGTTTGCCGAGCGCCACCGCCAGATGCATGGGACCCGTATCGCAGCTTACAACAAACCCTGCTCTGTCGAGAACCGCTATCAGTTCTTCGATTCCGGTTTTCCCGGCCAAAATGACCGGTTCACTTTTTGCCGCCTCTGCGATTGCTCCGGCCATGTCTGCATCCTCCGCCCCTCCCGTAATCACACTCCGGAGACCATACCGGTCATAAAGTGCATCCGAGAGCCCGGCAAAACCCCGGACCGTCCACCGGTTTGCCGGCTTTGTCGCCCCGATGTTTAAAACCGAAAAATGTTTTGGCAGCCCCTCGGGCAGGACCTCCGGAATCGGGATTTGCCAGGTTATGTCGTCAACTTTTGCCCCCAAATGGTCTGCAAATTCCATGTACTGGCAGAGCATATGACGGCCCGGATCAGCAGGAGTTATCCGCTCAAACGGAAGCAGCCAGGTCATTTCCTTGCATCTGTTGCGGTCAAAACCGATTCTACGATCCGTTGCCGCGGTCAATGCGAGCAGTCCGGATTTCCACAACCGCTGAAGATCCAGGACCGCATCAAACCGGGCTTCCTTAAGCCTGCGTCTTACATCCGGATACCTGCCAAGCCATCGCTTTTTGTCAAAAACAATAACCCGATCCACGCATGGGTGCTTTTCAAGCAGCGGTCGGCTCAAAGGCTCCACCAGCCATGTAATGCGTGCATTAAGCCGTCTCTTTAATGCGGCTGCAAGCGGCAGGGTATTGATTACATCTCCCAGCGCCCCGAGTTTTACGATCAGAATATCCATAAAAGCCTTGGCTGATTGATTTTCAAGCGGAATCATATTATAAGTATTTTTAGATATACAGAATATACACAAAAAAGACAAGCACTGGCTTGAAATGACATTGATTCTCAAATACAAAGACTATTGCATAGGCTCTGCCACGACCTTGACCGAGCCACAGATAAAGCATCTGATCTCATGTTTTAAAGCGGCTGAAAAACCGGCCGAAGGCATTCTCTCCGGACGAATAGCAACGAAAACAACACGTTTAAACGGCGTGGGCCGGGTTATGATAAAACCGTATTTCCGGGGCGGGCTGATACGCCATATAAACAAACGAACGTATCTGAAAATCGGCAAATCGCGCAGCAGGGCCGAGTTCGAAATGCTGGAGCACGTGCGCCGAATCGGGATTAAAGCGCCCGAACCCGTGGCCTATGTATTGCAGGGAAGCCTCCTTTACCGTGCATGGCTGATTACAAAAAGAATCAATAGCGCAATAACGCTTTCAGAACTGGGTTTTACCGACCCGGCTGCAGCCCGCCGGGTGCTGCCCGAGGTGGCCGAACAAGTCAGGATCCTGTCTTCACACGGAATCCATCACGTGGATCTTCATCCAGGAAACGTGCTGGTGGACACCAAAGGGCATGCCTATCTCATAGATTTTGACAGGGCCAAAAGCGGGGTTCACAATCTTGAGAAACTTCAGAAGCGCCACGTTAAAAGATGGAAAAGAGCGGCTGATAAATACGGGATGCCCGGGTTTGTCCGGAATGCTCTTGAAGCATAAAGCTCGGGGTAAATTTTGATGGCTTCGTAAAAAGTCCAATATCTGCGTTGCGCTGCATATCTGCGGAATTTCACGTACGATTAAGTACGCTGCATTCCTCGATATTTGCGCGCCTTGATCTTGAACTTTTTACTTTGCCATCTAAAAATTGAC
>JAIPDT010000037.1 GCA_021737545.1 Desulfobacteraceae bacterium | reverse complement strand
ATCCGGGAAGAACAGGCCAGGGAAAGGGCTTCTTACATCCAGGATGAACTTCGCATGGCCAAGGAACGGCTGAATAAAAAAGAAGCCCAGATGCGGGACTACAAGCTAAAGCACTACAACGAGATGCCGCAGCAGCGTTCCGCCAACATGTCAAGGCTCAATGCTTTACAGGAGCAATACAGCTCTTTGCAGACAAATATTTACAACCTGGAGCAGACGCGCATGCTGGTTGCCGAGCAGCTGGAGGTGCGCCGAAAGCAGCAGGAAGCCGCCGCTGACGGTGAAGAGGGGGGTTCGGCAACCCGGACCGGCCAATCCAGCCGCGCACAGAAGCTTGCCGCCGCCCGCAGCCGACTTCAGGACTTGATGTCAAGGTATACGCCGCAGCATCCGGAGGTAAAACGTTTGGAAAGGCGGATTGAGCAGTTGAAATCCGGCCAGAACTCCGGACAGGAGCAAAGCGGGCAAGAGCCGGCAGAGAACAACGGTAAAATGTCTGCTTTGATCGGTCAGGACAAGCGGATCGGAGAGCTTGCGGCCCAGCTCAAAGAAATCGACGTCAATCTCAAAACGCTGCGCAGGGAAGCCGAAAATATCCGGGAGCAGATGAAAAAATACCAGCGCTGGATAGACGCGGCCCCGGAGCGGGAAGCCGAGTGGGCCTCCCTGACCCGGGACTATGAAGAATTAAAGCAGTACCACGACGAATTGCTTTCCAGGAGCCTGGCAGCCGAAGCGGCAGAAAGCCTGGAGGTCCGCCAGAAGGGCAGCCAGTTCAAGGTCATTGATTCCGCCTATCTGCCCCGAACGCCGATCAAGGGAACGTTCTTAAAGATTCTGATGCTTTCGCTTTTTGCCGGTGCGGCAGCAGGCGGCGGGCTGGTTGTCACTCTGGATTTCCTGGATACATCTTTTAAGGAGTCCCAGGAGGTTGAAAGCACCCTGCAGCTTCCGGTGACCTGCGCCTTGCCCTTGATTGTCACGGAAGCCGAGAAAAAACGCGAGCGGATCAAAAGCATTATATGGTCCCTGTTTTTTTCGGCCTGGGCCATGGCCCTGGCGGCAACAGTGGTTTATTTCTGGCAGCAGGGCGATATTCTTATTTAAGGGATCAGTGCTTCGCACCCGCTCCAGGGACAGACTTAAAGTCTGTCCCTGACCCCGAGAACCAACAGCTTAAGGCAAACATTTTATGGGCAAGATAACAAAAGCATTTGAGAAATCTTCTTCTGCTGCAAAGAATAAGCCGGGCGTGCCCGCCGAACCTGCATCGCCCCCGGATCAGTCGGAAAATGCCGCTGACGCCCGCATTCCGACAAGAAACAGGGCCGCCGGGCCGGCGAATTCGGTCTCAAGACAGCAGTGGGACCTGCGCCTGCAGATTGCAACAGATCCGAATACGGCGTATTTTGAAAGCTTTCGGCGTCTTCGGGCCTCCATTTTATACCCTTCCTCCGGGAACCGGCCGAAAACCCTGTTGGTGACAAGCGCGATTCCGCATGAGGGCAAGGGGTTTGTTTGTGCAAACCTGGGAATCGCATTGTCTCAGGGGATGGAAAATTATGCCATGATGGTGGACTGTGATTTTCGGCATCCAACGCTGGCCGGCCTTTTCGGGCTGACCAACGAAGCCGGCCTGGTCGATTATCTGCAGGAAGACGTGGATCTTTCCATGCTGATCCGGAAGACCGGACAACCGAAATTGTCCCTGATACCTAGCGGCAAGCCGCCGAAAAACCCCGCAGAGCTGCTTGAATCCGCCAGGATGGCATCCCTGATCGATGAGGTGGCCGGGCGGTACCCGGATCGTCTCATTTTGTTTGACAGTCCGCCAGACCTTGTGGCCTCTGAAACCAGTACTCTTGCAAAGCAGGTGGACGGGGTGGTCCTGGTGGTTCGCTATGGCGCTGCGAAAAAGGCGCATGTAAAACAGTTCGCCGAAACATTGGGGCATGATAGAATCTACGGCGTTGTGTTTAATGCCTTTCCGGAAAACGCGGTGGAGGCTTTTCTGGAGAAGAAACTGGGTTACGGTTACGGCTATGGCTCGGGCTATTACCACTATTCATCCTAATGATTATTAGGTTGGCATTTAGGTGGTTTTTTTATAAGTTTTTGATTTATATTCTTTTATTTGTGAATTCAGATTTGTTTCGGATTTCGATATTCGAATTTCGAATTTCAGCGAAGCTGTTGTAATGCCTTATATCCTTAAGAAATACTACCCTTGGCGCAACCTAATCTTTATTGCGGGTGAGGGCGTTTTAATCTTCCTCATTATCAATTTTGTATTTGCTTTCTGGCCGGGTGCCGCAGAGTACCGCGAGCTTCTGCCCTTTTATCTTTTCCGTGCCCTCGTGGTAACCCTGGTTTTCCAGCTTTGCTTCTATTATTTTGATCTTTACGATCAAACGATTATTCCGAAATTTTCCGATCATCTGCTAAAGGTGCTCCAGACCTTTGGTTTCGGCTGCATCGTGCTGGCGGGGATTTACTATTTTTTCCCGTTTCTCATTATCTCCATGCGGATGTTTCTGGCCGGCCTGCTCGGCGCCGGACTGGCGATTATCTTCTGGCGTTTTCTGTATTTCCGGGTGCTGGAACACCGGATGTTTGACCAGCCCCTGGCAGTGATCGGAACGGGCCGGTTTGCCGGGCAGATTGCAGAGGCCATTGAAAGCAAAAAGGATTCCGGCTTTCGGATCAAGGCCATTGTCGGGGACCCGCCGGATTCCGGAGCCTTGGCCGGCATCCCGGTTTTTTCACAAATCCGGGATCTTCGCGAATTCTGCGAAAAGCGGGCCATTGAGAAAATCGTGCTGGCCCTGGATGAAAGACGTGGTATGATGCCGATGAACGAGTTGATCGAATACAAGTTCATGGGTATCGAAATCCTGGATGCGGTGGGATTTTACGAGGAACTCACAGGCCGGATCATGGTGGAAAGGGTAAATCCGTCCTGGATGCTGTTTTCCGAGGGGTTCTATGTCGGACGTATGACCAGAATGCTTAAGCGGGTAATTGACGTTTCCGCAGCAACCGTTATGCTTTTGATTACATTGCCCGTGTTTTTGATCAGTTCGATGGTGATCAAGCTTGAAACGCCGGGAACCGTTTTTTACCGCCAGCAGCGGATGGGAGAAAACGGGAAAGCATTTAACATCATCAAGTTTCGTTCAATGTGTGCGGATGCAGAAAAAGACGGGCCGGTGTGGGCTGCGGCCCAGGACAGCCGGGTCACCCGTTTTGGGGGGTTTATTCGGAAAACCCGGATAGACGAGTTGCCCCAGTTGATTAACGTGCTCAGGGGCGACATGAGCTTTGTCGGGCCCCGGCCGGAGCGGCCTGTTTTTGTGTCGGAATTGGCCGAAAGCATTCCCTTTTATGCCATCCGGCACGTGGTCAAGCCGGGAATCACGGGCTGGGCACAGATTTATTACCCGTACGGCGCTTCTCAAGAAGATGCGCTGCATAAGCTGGAATATGACCTTTATTATATTAAGAACCTGTCCATTGGCATGGACCTGGCCACCATCTTTCAGACAGTGAAAGTGGTGCTTTTTCAAAAAGGCTCAAGATAAGCAATATGGATTTTTTTCAGGCGGGGAGCAGGCCCGCCCTTGCGGTTATCTTTATGATTTAGAAACAACCGGAGTGTAACCATGCAGGACACACTGGCAAGTACGCAAAGGGAAGTCTCTCGCCTGGCCCAGAACAACCGGGCCCTTTTTGATATGCTGCCAGACATGTTGATGATCATCAGGGACGACTTCGTGATCGAGGCCATGAACCGGGCCGCCCTGGCGAGGTTTGGCAATCAGAAAGGGAAAAAATGCCACCAGGTCATTTTGGGTACAAAATCGCCGTGTGATAAGGAGTCGTGCCCGTTTCAATGCACGAACAGCCGGGAAAAATACGGGCAGGTCTTTGAAAGAAAGCTCAGTGATGATTTTTACGTGGAATACGTACACATCCCGTTTGAGGGGTATCGGGAAGATCAGCTTTCGCTTCTGATTCTGCGGGATATCACCCAGAAAAAAAAGCATGCCCTGGAGCTGGAACGATACAGCAAGGACATTGAGAATGTACTCAAGGAGAAAATCACTGTCCTGCGGGAAAGCGAGGCAGAGCGGGAAGAGCTGTACAAGGAGCTCAATTATCTGAAAAAGGAGACCGAGCGGATTGTCGGCCGGGACCGCATGCTCGGCGACAGTAAGCCGATCCGCGCCCTTCGGGAGATGGTCTACCAGGTCGCGGCCTCCAATGCCACGGTGCTGATCACCGGCGAGTCCGGCACAGGCAAGGAGCTGGTGGCGGACCTGATTCATGAGCACAGTAACCGTAAAGGCAAGCCTTATTTGAAATTTAACTGCGCAGCAGTCACTGAAAGCCTGCTGGAAAGTGATTTGTTTGGCTATGAAAAGGGTGCTTTTACCGGTGCGGGCAATGCCCGCAAGGGAAAGTTCGAGGAGGCCCACGGGGGAACCATTTTCTTGGATGAAATCGGGGATATCAGCCCCCGGATGCAGACCGCCCTGCTGCGCGTGCTGCAGGATGGTGAATTGATTCGGGTGGGCTCCAACCAGCCCATTTCCGTGGATGTGCGTATCATTGCCGCCACCAATTCCGATCTCGAGGCTGCGGTCTCCGCCGGAAAATTCCGGGAGGATCTGTATTACCGCCTGAACGTGATCAACCTGCGCCAGACGCCCCTGCGCGAACGCAAGGAAGACATTGTGGTGCTGGCCACGAATTTTCTTTTAAAATACCGGGAGCGTTTTAATAAGGAAGTTACTTATCTGCCCAACAGCGTGGTGGAAAAGCTCCTGGATTATGACTGGCCCGGCAACGTGCGTGAACTGGAAAATACGATACAACGAGCTGTGCTGATGTCGCGAAACGGCATGGTTTCTCCAAAGGACCTGGGTATCAGCATGAAACACCCGGACCCGGAAAAGTCAGCTCCTGCCGCTGAGACGCCAATTGAAAACTTCTTCAATCGTCCGTTAAAAGAAAGCGTCCGACTTTTTGAAGCGGAAGTGATTTCAAATACAATCAAAGAATGCGGCGGCCGGATAGACGAGGTGGCCGAGCGCCTGGAGATGCCCAAGACAACACTTTATGACAAAATGAAACGCTATGATATCAAACCGAAGCAAACCAGGAAAAACAAATAATGGCGTGTAAATTGCATAAAAAATGCCACAATGATTTTACATTAACTGAAGTCCGAGCATCGGAATAAAGATACGGGGAAAAGGATATGCAAACATCGGGAAACGGGGACTGCCCGTTTTTTCTGCGCGAGATGCAGGCCTGTGGACTCCAGTCTGACGGCATCTATCTGCCGTCAAGAAAACATCTGCTCACTTATTGTTCTACCACGGACTTTAAGGATTGCCATATTTATAAGCAACTTAGTCCGCCTGAAAAATCCACTGCCCGGGAATCAAGGCGCGAAACGCCCGGCAGGCGGCGCTTTATGCGGATATCGCATAACCGGAACGTAACGATTCGCTCTTGTGATCCGCTTGGGATTGAGACCGGAGAGTTTGCCGAAAAAGCCACCGCACTGGATTACAGCCGGGGCGGCATGCGCGTCCGGTTAAAAACGGAAATTCCCGAAGAAACCCTGGTGCTTTTCGACTTTGGCGATGATTTTGTAATTCCACACTTACAGGGCATTGCCCAGCTCCGTTGGCGCAGAAAAATCAATGATCAGAACTCCGCCTTTGAGGCCGGCCTGGTTTTCAAGGATCATTTTAGCCAGGCGGCGCTTTCCCTTGAACTGGAACCCTGAGATTTTCCCCTCCTTGTTTTCAGATTCCGGAAAATTGAATTTATATTCCGATTTTTCGGAATAACTTAAAACGCGTAGTGCCTTTATCGTGACAATTCAAATACTTGCTTGCTCCCTGGTCTTTCGCTCCCGGATACAATTTCCTTGCTTCTGCCTCGGTTCTAATTTTTTCTCCCGTCTTTTTGCCCGCATCTGCTGCAATCTTAATTGCACCGTCCTGTAAATCTGCCGGGCGCTTTTTCCGGATTTCTGAAATCATTTTCTGCTCTTTAAAAAATGCATACCCCCATGCTGCCATTTTTTTCAATGAGTACGCGGACTTTCAATACAGATGAAACAGGCTGGTTCCAATGGCATACAACTTGCTACATATGTTCTGTAATGTGGAAGGATATTTTCCAGGGCCAAGAACGGGTCCGGGGGTGAAGGCTTGGGGGGCGAAAGCCATAAAATTCAATTTTAAGGAGGAGCAAAATGAAAAACCGATTATTAGTCCTATTAGCTATTTTTACAGCGGTGTTGTTTGTTTCGGGAAGCGCAATGGCGGTTCCGTTTGGCACTGATGGAGGCGCAGCGCTTCAGGGAGTTTTAGACGGAATAACAGTAACGCCTGAGGACGGTAGCAGTATTGATGTAACTACTGATGAGTTATCAGATGAGGGTGATTCCTATTGGGCGATCAGCGCTACCGGCGGCTCTATCACAACACTGGTTGTTGAGATTGCGGGTTTTGCCCCGGATAATACATTTGGGATTTACGATTATGCTGATCCCACCAATTATGTGGAAATTTTCGCTGGCTCGTCTACAGGGGGGGATCAAGCAACATTAAACATTTTGGCGGATGGAACAGTGCGAGTCGATAAAGTGGATAAAGGAACATTTGCCGCTAATCGTTTCGGATACTATTTAGATTCCAGTGCTAATTCGGGGGGTGGGCTCTGGTACAGTGATACTGGGCTTAATAGCGACGGTACGGACCACATGGCTGCATACCAGGGAAATGGCAGTGATACTGTACAAATAGATCCTTATTCGGCTGGGACATGGACGATGGCTGAATATCTCCTCGCTTTTGAAGATTTGGCGTTTCCGGGTGCCGATGGGGACTTTACGGATTTTGTCGCAATGGTGGAATCTGTTAACCCGGTCGTCCCCGAACCGGCCACCATGCTGCTGCTGGGCACCGGCCTGGCCGGCATGGCAGGGGCTGCACGCCGCCGTAAAAGGAAAAGCGTTGCTTAGTTAAGACAAAACAATCCCGAGTCTTTTTGCATAAACCGCTCTGCGGGTCATCCTGCAGGGCGGTTTTTTGCCTGTTTTGACTTTTCATTTTCGGCAGATATGGTAAGGTGTGTTACACTAGGTAAAATCCGGAAGCAGGGCAAATGCAAAATTACCTCACCATAGATGTTGAAGATTACTTCCATGTCGCCGCTTTTTCCGACATCGTATCATCAGGCCAATGGAGCGGCATGGAGTCCAGGGTGACAGCAAATCTGCGCACCATTCTTTCCCTGCTCAAGAAACACGATGTCCGGGCCACTTTTTTCGTTTTAGGCTGGATTGCAGATAAATACCCGCAGCTCGTGCTCGATATCATGGCAGATGGTCACGATATCGGATGCCACAGCTACTGGCATCGAAAGATTTACGAATTGACACCCGCGGAATTCCGGGCCGATACATTGAAGGCCAAGTCCTTGCTGGAGAAAATCTGCAACCGGGAAATCACCGCCTACCGGGCACCCAGTTACTCGATCACCGCGCAATCACTGTGGGCGCTTGACATTCTGGCAGAAACGGGTTTTACCACGGACTCAAGCATTTTCCCGATCCGCCATGACGTTTATGGAATACCGGATGCCCCCCGCTTCCCATACAAGTTCAATGACAGGGAAATGACAGAGTTTCCCATATCCACGGCCGTTTTCTTCGGAAGAAAAATTCCGGTGTCCGGCGGCGGATATTTCCGCATCTTCCCGTATTGGTTTACAAAACTGGCATTAAAACGTATCAATAATAAAGAAATGCAGCCATTTGTTTTTTACTTACATCCATGGGAAATTGACCATACCCAGCCCCGGTTCAGGCAGGCACGGCTCCGGTCAAAGCTCAGGCACTACATCAACCTGGATAAGACAATGCAGCGCTTTGAACGGCTGTTAAATGACTTCAGGTTGGGTCCCCTGCCCGCTTCCCGGGTAGCAACAATTAGTGGCATATAAATTGCTGTGCCTCTCGTGCAATCGAGTGGCGCATGGCAGATTATGAATTTTACTAGGCATTTTTAATAGTTTTTTATTGCTATGCACGAATAGCGTATATGCAGTGCCTGTAACCGTAAACCGGGTTAAATCCGGCAGAAGTGTTGTAGGCAAATATTTTGGCGATTCAGTCGACCGCAGTGTATAAGTTTAGGAGACTTTCTTCACGGCGGCTTTGAAATCTTGATTTCAATTTTCAGATTTTTCCCGGCAGCGGCCGGGGCGGCATGAATGCCAACAACAGGGCGCCTGTTGTAGGGTGCGGCGCAAAAAGTTGCCCCCGAAAGGGACGGAGTACGTGCAGCCGGAGAAGCCGGACAAAAACCTTGATTTCCGCATTGCGGGCACCGGAGATAAAAAAAAATGGGACGCGTATGTGGCCGCGCACCCGAACGGGCTTGCCTATCATTTTTTCGGCTGGAAGCAGGCCGTGGAAACTGCCTACGGATTTTCCTGCCCGTATTTTCTGGCTGAAAACAACGGTCGGATCTTCGGTATTCTGCCCGCAGTGCATGTGCACCTGCCCTTGGACGGGGGAGCGCTTGTTTCCCTTCCTTATTGTGACCTGGGGGGTATCCTGGCTGATCGCCCCGATATTCGGGAATGCCTTTTTCGATATGCCTGCCGGTATGCGCAAAAAGCCGGAATTCATGAAATAGAGCTTCGCATGTGTGCGGATGAGAATATATCACAGGCTGGAAAAGTCCGCATGCTCCTTGAACTGCCGGGCAGTTCGGAGGCGCTTTTACAAACTTTAAAATCCAAGGTCCGCAGCCAGGTAAAAAAACCGCTGCGGGACGGTTTAACGGTTCGTCTCGGCGGCTTTGAGCTGTTGGCGGATTTTTATCCGGTTTTTGCCAGAAACATGAAAGCCCTTGGCTCTCCCGTGCACAGCCGGAACTGGATGGCCGGGGTATTAAGACATTATGGGGATAAAGCAAAATGCGGCATGGTCTACATGCCGGACAAAACCCCGGCTGCCGGCGGGATTATCCTTTGCCACAGCCGGACCGTGTCCATCCCCTGGGCATCCTCTTTGCCGCATCTGAACCGGTTTAACCCGAACATGCTCCTGTACTGGTCATTTCTGAAGTTTGCCGCAGACCAGGGATACAGCTATTTTGATTTCGGGCGTTCCACCCCCGGAGAAGGCACTTATCGGTTCAAGGCCCAATGGGGGGCAGAACCCCGGCCGCTTTACTGGGAAAAATGGAAATTGGATAAAAACGGCGCCGGCCCGATCCCCGCGGAGCGCCCGGCGAATTCAAACACCAAGGGCCGGGGCCGGGCTGCTGCTGAAAATTTCATTCGGCATATGCCCCTGCCGGCGGCCACTTTCCTGGGAAGCCGGATCCGCAAGTATATTTCCCTTTGACTCGTAAATACAGGCTGATATGCGCATACAGCGAACCCTGCCCCCGGCGGCCGCCCCCATTGCAGCAGATGATATATGCAAAGGCTTCCATGCCCTTTTTTCCGGAAATGCGGAAGTCGAAAACTTCAGAGCCGAAGTCCAGAATTATTTTCAGACCAAGCACTGCTTTTTGCTTTCCTCCGGCAAAGCGGCACTCACAGTGATCCTCCGGGCGCTTAAGCGTATTTGTCCGGAGCGCGATGAGGTTCTGATCCCTTCGTTTACCTGCTATTCCGTGCCTTCTGCAGTTGTCCGGGCCGGGTTGAAGGTGCGCCTGGCAGATGTCAGCCCGGAGACCCTGGACTATGATTTTTCCGGTTTTCCAGTGCATTCGGGCCACGATGAGCGCTTGCTGGCCGTGGTTTGCCCCCATCTGTTCGGATTGCCGGCAGATATTATGCGGATGCGCCGTACACTTAACGACTCCGGCGCCGTAGTTATAGAGGATGCCGCCCAGGCTATGGGCACAAAGCACGGTGACAGACTCCTGGGAACCTTCGGAGACGCCGGATTTTTCAGTCTGGGGCGGGGCAAGGCCTTTACCGCAGTCGAAGGCGGCATTATCATTACCGGCTCAAAAAGGCTGGCAGCAGAGATTGAAAATTGTATGCAGGCACTTAACCCGAACACCGCAGGCGACGGTTTCAGGCTTGCGGCATACGCGCTGGCGCTTTCCATACTTACCTGGCCGGCGTTTTTCTGGCTGCCAAAGGCCATGCCCGGGCTGAAACTGGGCGAAACCCTGTATAATCCGGATTTTCCGATAAAGCGGTTTTCCTCCTTCCAGGCCGGCCTGGCACGCGGCTGGCAAAACCGGCTTGCGGCATTCCAGGCGGTCCGCAAAAAAAACGTGCTGGCGTGGCAAAAGGATCTGGCCCGATTTTCCTGGCTGACCCCGATACCTGAAAGAAATAATTCCGCCGCAGAGACCCCGCCGCTGATTCGGCTGCCCGTTATGGTACAAAGCACCGATCTGAGGGATGCCCTGCTCAAAGCAAGTGATGCTCATGGCCTTGGCATCATGCCTTCATACCCGGGTGCCGTTAATGGCATTGCCGGTCTGCAATGCGTTAACGGCCCGGATAATTTTACCGGTGCAGACAAGTGCGCTGCCCGGCTTGTAACCTTTCCCGTGCACGGGTTTGTCACCCGCAGGGACCGCCAAAAAATCCTTGCATGCCTTGAGGAAACCGGTAAATCATGAAGCCCCCGGCAGAGTTTGTTTTCTGGATTTCCATACTGATGGTGGGGTATGCCTATATCGGCTATCCGCTGATTCTCTACGGGCTCTCCCGGGTTTGCAAAAAATCGGTCCGCCGGGATACCGGTTACCAGCCGCATGTCTCGTTGATCATTACCGTGTACAACGAGCAGGCGCGCATCGCAAAGAAGATCGAAAACACCCTGGCCCTGGATTACCCCGCAGACCGCCTGGAGATAATCTTTGCCTCGGATGCTTCCACTGACAAAACCGATGAGATTGTTGACGCCTATCCTGAATTCAGGCTGATACGCGCCCCGCAAAGAAGAGGCAAGGAATTTGCCCAGAAGTGTGCCGTGGACCAGGCATCCGGAAAAATCCTGGTGTTCAGCGATGTGGCCACTATGCTGGATCCGGAGGGTTTGAAAAACATTGTTGCCAATTTTGCAGACCCGACTGTGGGCTGCGTGAGCAGCGAAGACCGGTTCATTGATGAAAAGGGCCGGGTCAGCGGGGAAGGGGCATACGTGAAATATGAGATGCTGTTGCGCCGGCTTGAATCCCGGGTGTATTCCGTGGTCGGCCTGAGCGGCTCCTTTTTTGCAGCCCGGCGCAAGGTTTGCGCCCACTGGGCCGTGGATCTGCAGAGTGATTTCAACACGCTTCTCAATTCTTTGAAACTCGGCCTGCGGGGGGTCTCCGATCCCGACAGCCTGGGTTATTACCACAACATTTCCGATGAAAAAAAGGAGTTCAGCCGCAAGGTGCGCACGGTGCTGCGGGGCATCGCCGTTTTGATGCGCAATCGGGACGTATTAAACCCTGTTCATTACGGCCTTTTTTCCTGGGAGATTTTCAGTCACAAGCTTTGCCGGTGGCTCGTGCCCTTTTTTCTCGTGCTGGCCCTGGTCGCCAATATTTTGCTGATATCCGCATCCGGGTTTTATGCTTCTCTCCTGGTATTGCAGATCGCCTTTTATTTGCTTGCCGGGGTATATGCCTTGTTTCAGTTTGGCAGCCCCCGGGAGAAAAAGCAAAAAGCGCCTCTTGCGCCATTTATCAACATCCTGAAAATCCCCTACTATTTTATTGTCGTTAATGCCGCCATACTCGCGGCCTGGATCAAGTTCGCCAGGGGTGAAAGAGCCGTATATTGGGAACCCTCCAAAAGGTAGCCGAGGTCAAATGAAAACTTTACACAACCCGGTATCTGCCATGTCTTCTTTATCCCCCTTTTCTTATTGGGTAAAAGCGGCTGTTGTTTTTGCACTCTGGGCCCTGGTTTTTCTCCCGGTTTACCCGGAACTCTGGCATACCTGGATGAACAACGCCAATAACTCCCACGGGGTTCTTGTGCCGGTTATTTCCGCTGTGCTGATCTGGAGCAAAAGGGAGCAGTTGGTCGGTGCCCCGATACGTGTCAGCAACTACGGGGCGCTGCTCCTTGCCGCAAGTCTGGGCATTTATCTGTTGGTCCTGGCCGGGCATGTGGCTGTGGCCCAGCGGGCAATGATCGTTTTTACCCTGATGGGGCTTGTGCTGTTTAATTTTGGCAGGGATGTCTTCAAAATCCTTGCATTTCCCCTGGCCTATCTGCTGTTTATGATTCCGGTGCCCATATCGATTTACAACCTGATTGCTTTTCCCCTCCAGTTGTTTGTCACGGATGTCTCCCGGGTCATTATCCAGACCGTGCAGATACCGGTGTTCCAGGAGGGCAACATGCTTTATTTTGCCCAGGCCCAGCTCGAAGTGGCCGAAGCATGTTCCGGGATCCGTTCCATGACCGCCTTTGTCATGCTCGGTGTGCTTTTTGCCTATCTCATGGACAAGGGCTGGCTGCGGCGCGGCATCCTGGTTCTGTCCGCCATACCCTTGGCTGTTGCGGTAAATATCCTCCGGGTGGCGGGTACGGGCATACTTGCCCACTTTTACGGCGAGCAGGTGGCCCGCGGCTTTTTGCACGAGTTCTCTGGCCTGATCGTGTTTGCCTTTGGCTTTATTCTGATGCTGGCAGGATATCTGCTTTTGAACCAGTGGGGCCGCAAAGACCCCTCGGATCGGTAAATTTCGTATGAACATAAAACCAGGGCCTGCATGAAAATGAGCAACAAGTCGTTTATCGCATCCATCCTTTTGCTGGGGTTCACACTTGCCGTCGCCGCGGCTTTATCCGCCCGGGGCCTGCCGGTGGTGGTCAAGACCAATCTGGAAAACCTGCCCATGCAGATCGGCGAGTATAGCGCGACAGAGGACAGTTTCCCGCAGTCCGTGTATGAAGAACTCAATGCGGACAAGCATGTCTACCGCCACTATCGCGCGCCGGACGGCCGCGTGATTGACCTTTACATCGGGTATTACGGCACAGCCAAGGGTGGCAGGACCGGCCACAATCCGTATGCCTGCCTTCCCGGGGCGGGGTGGGGGGTTGTCACCGACCGGGAAGTATTTCTTCAGTCCGACAACAGCCGGGAGCAGGTCAACTACGTGGTCGCCAGAAAAGGTTATAACTACAGTGTAATGCTGCACTGGTATCAGGCCGCCGGCAGCAAGGTCCTGGGCTCCGGGCTGGAGCAGAATATCCACCGATTTATCGGCAAAGTCCTGTACAACAAAAATGACGGGGCTTTTGTCCAGGTGTCGGCCATTGTGCCCAAAGATCAAATCAGCCGGGCAAAAACCGATATAAAACAATTTTCCGAAAAAATCCTGAACCTGCTTCCCGACTACTGGCCCGTGGAAGATCAACGGTAATGATGGCTCGACCTGTGGATATATCCGGTGGCTGAAGCAGCAGCAAAGCCAGGCAAAGCGCTCGCAGAGCATGCCGGAAAACTCGACATCGCCTTTTATGCCTGCCTTTTTTATTATTTTGTCGAGTATTTCCGGCCGCATCAAAAATATGCCATTTTCAAGGGCATTCCTTTCGGCGATATTTCAGCGGGGCTTTTTATCATCTGCTTTCTGCTGGCGGGCCGGAGAATCGAGGTCAAAAACCGGATTAATTTCCTGGTCGGACTCTATTTTTCCTGGATTCTGGTCTGCAGCCTGGCGGGAGTAAATTTCAGTACCTCCTGGGAATTTATCATATACTTTTTCAAGTTTTTCCTGGTTTATTTTTTAACCGTCAACACCATCACCAGTGAAAAGCAGTTGATCTGGTTTATTTTTTTCATCGCTCTGTTGTATTTTTCCTATACAAATTTTGCTCTAAGAAGCTGGGTTTTATCTGGTTTTTCTGGCAGCATTCGCGGAGCATATTATGGTGCCGGGTTTTTCGCTAACCCGAACGATATGTCCGCCGCCCTTTCCTCGTTTTTCGGGCTGAGCCTGTACATGATTTTTGCTGACAAATACAGGCTGTTTAACAAGTTTCCGAATAAATGGTTCCACGTCGTAAACACGGCCCTGACTGTCCTCGGCGTCCTGATAACCTCCACAAGAGGCGGTGCGGTGGCCCTAGCGGCCTGTCTGCTTTATTTCTGGAAAAAAAAACGTTTCCAGGTGAAGTATTTTCTTTTGCTGCTTCTTGTCGGGGTGAGCTTTTTTGCCATGCTTTCAGAGGCCCAACTGGAAAAGTTTGAAAGAATCGGCACCGAGCAGGATGAATCCGGGCAGGACCGGCTGGACAACTGGGCCATTGCCTGGAAAATGATGAACGATTACCCGGTATTCGGTGTGGGCCCCTGGAACTACGTGGAGGCCAAAAAAAAGGCCTACAATGAAACCGAGAACCTGTTTGTGCAGCACAATATTTTTTTTCAGGCCAGCACGGAACTTGGGTATCCCGGTCTGATGATTCTGCTGGTTCTGATTGGTTCCTTTTATAAGAACACAAGGGCGGTTAAGCGGCTGAGCGGGGACTCCGGAAACAAAACGTATCATCATATCGCCCAGGGTCTTGAGATCAGCATGCTGGGGTTTATCGTGTCCGGCATGTTTATCACCACACTTTATTATCCCTTTTTCTGGCTTAACCTTGCCTTTGTCGTATCCCTTCGAAATGTGGCGGAGAAAAAAGCCAGCCTTGCGGGATAAATCGGTTTGGCCGGTACCGCAGAACAAAGAAGAATAGTGTCGGAACCCAAACAGATAAATCCCCCCCTACGCGTCGCTCATATAATTTCCGGCGACCTTTGGGCCGGGGCCGAGGTGATGGCCGTCAACCTTTTGCGCACATTTGCTTTGGGGAAAGACTTTGCGTTACTGGCAGTGGTGCTAAACAAGGGACGGGTTTCGCAGGCACTTGCGGATTCAGGGATCAACACCGCTATCGTGGATGAAAGAGTTCATTCTTTTCCCAAAATCGTTTATGAACTGGGAAAAATCCTCCGCGCTTTCCGGCCCCAGATCGTCCATGCCCATCGCTACAAGGAGAACCTGGCCGGGTTTCTGGCCGCCAGGCGGTTGAAACCAAGACCTGCCCTGGTTTCAACTCAGCACGGATTGCCTGAAGGATATGGCAATAATCAGCCCCTCAAAAGCAGAATACTTACTGCATTAAATTTTTTTCTGCTTTCCAGGTGCTTTCATAAGACCGTGGCTGTTTCTACGGAAATGAAAACCGCCCTGGTCTCAGAATGCGGTTTTCGTGCCGGTAAACTCGCTGTCATCCATAACGGGATTTCACTGCCGGAAGAGGCCCAAAAACCCGAACGCAAGGAATTTGTTATCGGCTCCTGCGGTCGTCTGACGCCTGTCAAGAATTACGATCTGTTGATGGATATCGCGGCATTGGTCCGAAAGGAGCAGAATAATATCAGTTTTGTGCTTGCCGGAGACGGGCCGGAAAAAACACATCTGGAAAATCTCCGCACGCGGTACAATCTTGATGGCTCTTTTTCAATGCCCGGCCATCTTGTGGATATGTCATCTTTTTACCGTGAAATTGATGTTTTTATAAACACCTCTTGGCATGAAGGCATACCTATGAGCGTACTTGAAGCAATGGCAAACGGCATCCCGGTAATAGCACCGGATGTCGGAGGATTTGCCGAGATCATTGATCATGGAATAGATGGATTTCTCATACTTGATCATTGCCCTGAACGGTTTGCCGCCAAGTGTCTTGAACTCAGCTCGGATCGAGAGAAGTGGGCGCGCATGACCAGGGCGGCCAGGGAAAAAATAGAAAAGCAGTTCTCCAATAGTCATATGGCGCAGAATTATCTTGATCTTTATCAGGCACTTCATCTGGAGAATCAGCAGAAATGCAAAACCTGAAACGGTCAGTCAAGGCGCATCTGCGGGATAACTGGTGGCGTCTCAAGACTATGAGGATGGTTAATCCACCCCTTCCGGAAAATCCTCGGAGTTTTTTGTTTATATGCAAGGGTAACTTGTGCCGGAGCCCGTTTGCCGAATATCTCGCCTCGGTAATGCATTGCAAAAACGGGTTTTTTTTTGCTTCAGCCGGTCTGGAAGTGGGCAAATCAAACCGGCCTCCTGAAGAAGCGCTACATGCTGCGTCACGGTTGGATACGGATATTTCCGGCCATTTTTCCCGGGAGGTGGATCTGGATGCAGTGCGTCAGGCAGACATGATCCTGGCCATGGAGCATGCGCATCTCAGGGCGCTACAGAAGCGATTCCCGACTTACAAGGCCCAAATGTATCTCCTTCCTTTTTTCGACACCATGGCACCGAAGGAGCCATCCGGGTATGCCCGGGCAAACATTTTCGACCCTTTTGGGAAGGATGCGGCGTCATTTGATGTCTGTTTTGACCGAATTCACCGATGCCTATGCAGCATGTTTGTTCTTATTTTGTCTGCGGAGAAGAATGCTTCAGTAAAAATATAATGAAATCAGAGTCAGATAACCGAGGCTCAGAGTATATCTCAAACCACGTATTATGAGTTTTCAATTGAGACTCCTCGGCAGAAAACGAAGGACACAAAAAAAGGCTTATGGGAAAGGTTGAAAAGAAAATTAAACGACTTCTAAGATTATATCTTAACCGGGTAGCGATTAGATTCGGCTATATGCGTTCTATCTATATTCGCCCATTTTCTGAAACTGTAGATTTCACGGAGCTTATTGAAGATCCAATTGAGGCTTTCACTAGATCCGCAGGGCGACCAGTGCTTATGACAGTGCCGATAGAATTATGTAGAGGGTTTCATCCTATGGCATTTAAGATCTCTTTTGATTCTTCACATCCTTACATAATGACAGCACATGAATATTTAATTAATAATACAATAGATTTTTCGACCTCGCCTCTATATTCTTATTATAAATATGCCCAACCTAAAAACGCAGCTGAATTACTAGATGTACCGAGGCAGGAGAATCTAACTGCCCCAGAGAAAATAGAGCCATTGGAAGGAGAGTTGCCATGGATAGATTCCTGTGGTCCTCATGTTAAGAAGAGTCGCTTACAAATCGCAATTGGAGAAGCCAAACAATATGGCTTATTTTTGGAAGCCGGGGATGGGCACCAAATTTTAGGTCCGATTTCAAAGAAAAGGGGGCAATTTGAAATTAAACGAATTTGTAATCTGACGGAGTCTATACGCAAGCATGGATGGAGTCCAGCTTCCATTAAAGATCATATTTCAGCAAGGGTACTATGCAGGGAACCAGGAAACTATGCCTACCTGATTAAAGGAGGGCAACACAGAATATCCGTTCTTGCAGCTCTTAATTATGATAAAATTCCAGTATTGCTGCCCGGCTATGTTAGCTACCGCAAAGATGTTTTTCAGTGGCCCGGGGTTTTGGCTGGTTCTCTTTCCTCCAAGCAGGCTATATCAGTTTTTGATCGTGTATTCGAGGGGAAGCAGCCTACGTTTTTGAAGGGTTTTTGGCCAGATGCATGGTATAAAAAAACAAAATAAATTTTTTTATAATTTAAAAAGATTGTCAAATTAGGTGCCTTATGTTGGTAAAGCTTTTAAATGTAATATCTCGAAGCTATTTTTATTCTATAATTACTCGTTTAAATGGGCGAGTATTCAAAAAGAAAAATTTAAATGCTCCGCCAAAGTTTGATTATCATTATACAAAATTCTATGGATATAAAGATAAGATATTATCCGTAGATTATCGGGATTTTGCCCGCCTTTTTTATCAAGGAAAGGTCCCTGAGAAGTATAATCTAATTTACCCCCTTTTGCCAGGGAAGAGGATACTTGAAGTAGGCTCTGGAGAAGGGGTTTTTGCCTTAGGGCTATCGTTAAAAAAAGACAACGTGGTTGGTATAGATTATACACCTTCCCGTTATAAAGAAGCCCTTAAAATTAAAGGGGCCTGGAAAAATCAAGGAATAAATGTGGACAATTGCCATTTTATTTTTGGAGATATATTCCAAAATGATAAGATTATTGAAGGTATTGACACGCTTATCGCTAGAAGGGTTGTTTACTATTTTTTTGATGATATATGGCGATTTCTGGATTTGATAAAATATAAAGTCAAGTATATATGCTTTATTGGTAATCCTTCCCGCAGTGAACAGTATAAACAAGGAATAAAGTCAAAACAATTAGGCAAATATGCTTATTATAGCACAGTTGAAGGAATGAAGGAGTTGTTGCTTCTTGCTGGATTTGACATCATTTATCTCAATGAGACTCCTGAACCCATAGTGATTGGCCAAAGAAATGAATTAGAACATGAGTAATCTAAGGTTCAAGTATTTACCTTTATTTTTTATGTGGAGTCACTACTGTCCGGTTAAGTTAGACGGTTTTCATTTTAACATACTATAAACATTATAAAAATTGCAATTTAAAAGTGTTATCGATTTGAAATTTTGCGCTTCGGGCGATACACCCTCCCGCAGGGACTTTCCAAAAACC
>JAIPDT010000036.1 GCA_021737545.1 Desulfobacteraceae bacterium | reverse complement strand
ATCGGCACCGCGAGGCGGAAATGAATACTTTCGGCACCGAAGAGTCAGGGAAAACAGAAACAGCAGGCCGGATCGTCTTCCCGGATACTCCGCTTGACTTGGTGATTGCCGGGGCCGGCACGGGCGGGCACCTGTTTCCTGGAATCGCGGTTGCCGAAGAGCTTATGCGCCGGGCCCCTGCTTCCCGGGTCCTTTTCATTACCACAGGCAGGCAGGTGGAGCGTACCGTGCTCGCGGATACCCCGTTTGAAACAGCGCAGATATCTGCAGCAGGCTTTAAGAAAATGGGGCTGTTAAAGAAACTGGGGGCCCTGGCGGTTCTTCCCAGGGGATTTTCTCAGGCTATGGGCATGCTCAGACGATTTTCGCCGGACGCAGTGCTCGGCATGGGAGCATATTCTTCGGCACCGGTTATTGTGGCTGCTTATTTAGCGGGCATTCCAAGGTTTATCCATGAGCAGAACCGTATTGCGGGCATGACCAACAAATGGCTGAGCAGGCTTGCAGACCTGGTGTTTGTCTCATTTGAAGATACAGACATGGGCTGCAGCACGGAAAAAATAGTGTTTACAGGCAATCCGGTGCGCAGCGGGATCCGGAGGTGTGCGGAACTCAGAATTCAGGCCCGGGAAAAAGAGCCTCCTGAACTGTTTACCGTGCTTGTACTCGGCGGCAGTCAGGGTGCCCACTCTATCAACATGGCAGTGATCGAGGCGTTTTCGCACATAGAAGAGCCGCAGAATTTTAAGGTGATTCATCAGACAGGTCCTTATGATGAAGACGCGGTAAAGCAGTCCTATGAAGCCAGGGGCGTGGAAGCGGAAGTTTCGGCGTTTTTTACCGACATGGAACCGCTTTATAAAGATGCGGATCTGGCCGTGTGCCGGGCAGGGGCTTCAACTGTGGCCGAACTTGCGGCCGTGGGGCTGCCCGCGTTGTTTATCCCGTTTCCGCACGCGGCGGACGATCATCAGGCTGCCAACGCAGAGGGTCTGGCATCCGCCGGTGCCGCGGAAATCATACATGAAAAGGATCTTTCCGGACGTGCGCTGGCGCAACGCCTGGAGCAATACCAAAAAGACGTCTCCCGGTTTGAAAAGCTGCGGGCCGCGGCCGAATCCGCCGGAAAGCCTGATGCCGCGGCCATTATCCTGGATGAAATAGCGGGAGCTGCGGCTGCGGAAAGATAAGCAAAACAGGCAGGATAGCGAATGTATCGTAAAAAGTATCATATACACTTTGTCGGAGTAGGAGGCATCGGCATGAGCGGAATAGCCGAGCTGCTGTTAAACCTGGGCTATTCGGTTTCCGGCTCCGATATTTCGGACTCAGAGGTGACCCGCCACCTGCAGGACCTGGGAGGAAGAATCTTTGTCGGCCATGCCGCGGAGAATATAGAGGGCGCCGACGTGGTGGTGACTTCGTCTGCCATACGGACAGACAATGTTGAAGTGGCGGCCGCTGTCGGCGCATCAGTGCCGGTGGTTCCAAGGGCCGAGATGCTGGCCGAGCTTATGCGTCTTAAATACAGTGTAGCTGTAGCCGGCGCCCACGGCAAAACCTCAACGACTTCAATGCTTGCGGGGGTTCTGGACGCAGGGGGGCTTGATCCCACGGTGGTCATCGGCGGCAAGCTAAAAAGCATAGGCAGCAATGCGGTATTGGGCAGGGGTGACTTTATAGTGGCCGAGGCGGATGAAAGCGACGGTTCTTTTCTGAAATTTTCGCCCACAATTTCAGTGGTTACCAACATAGATCTGGAGCATCTGGATTTTTATAAAGACCTTGAACAGATCAAGCAGGTATTTCTCCAGTTCATTGACAGGCTGCCCTTCTACGGCCTTGCCGTTCTTTGTCTGGATAATGAACACGTCCAGGATCTGATCCCTGAGATAAAGAAGCGCTGTGTCACCTACGGTTTGTCGGCCCAGGCCGATTTTCAGGCTGCTGCAGTGGTTTTTGAGGGCGAGAAAAGCCGGTTTGCAGTATATCACCAGGGAGATCACATGGGTGATATCACCCTTAACCTGCCGGGCAGGCACAATATAGCAAACGCGCTTGCCGCCGTGGCAGTCGGCCATGAGCTCGAGATCCCTTTTGAGACCATGCGTACGGCCCTTGAAAACCTTGCCGGCGTGCAGCGGCGCCTGGAAATCAAGGCCGAAGTGGGAGGGATCAAGATTATTGACGACTACGGGCATCATCCCACTGAAATCAAGACCACCCTGGAGACGATTCAGACAAGCTGGCCGGACCGCAGGCTGGTGGTGGTTTTCCAGCCCCACCGTTACAGCAGAACCCGGGCCCTGTTCGACGGTTTTGCAAGGTCGTTTTACCAGTCGGATATCCTGGTGGTGCTGCCGGTGTATTCCGCAAACGAGCAGGCAATAGAAGGGGTGGACCATCACGGTCTTTGCGGGGCTATATGCGCCCACGGACATAAACGTGCGTATGCGGCAGACGATATGGATGCCGCGTTAAAATACCTGGAGCAGATTCTGGAGGAAGGCGACATTGTTTTGACTCTGGGGGCTGGAAATGTGTGGCAGGTGGGAGAGTCGCTGTCCGTTCGGCTGAACGGAACAAAAGACCGTCTGTAACCATGGAAAATACATTTTGCTGACAGATGCGTTTAAAAAAACACTAATGGATCGGTTCAATGAAAGGGTCGAATTTGACGTGCCCATGGCCGGGCATACCTCCCTGCGGGTGGGAGGACCGGCAGACGCCCTGGCCACGCCGGCCGATACCTATGAACTGACCGGTCTGTTGGCCATGCTTATAAAGACGGGTGTTCCATGGTTTGTGCTGGGCGGGGGAACAAACCTGCTGGTCAGGGATTCGGGGATACGGGGGGTGGTGATTTCACTGCGGCCGGGTTTTTCCGATATTGCCGCAGTAGATTCGGATCAGGATGCGGTTGCGGTGCACGCGGGCGCGGGCGCTCGGTTGAGCGCTCTTTGCAGGTATGCGCTGGCAAACAACCTTGCGGGGATGAATTTTGCGCTCGGAATCCCCGGTAGTGTGGGCGGAGCTGTGATAATGAACGCAGGAACTGAAAACGGCGCCATTGAATCCGTGCTCTCTTCAATAGAGGTTCTGCACGTACCTGATCAAAAGGAGATCATATGCAGGCGGGCTCTTTTATTTAACTACCGCGGATTGGTATGGGACAGCTCAATTATTGCAAAAAGCGGATATGAGCCGATTGTTCTGGCCGCCAGTTTTGAGCTTGCGCCCGCCGATCCCCGGACTCAGGCCGCGGAAGCAGAAACTCTCCGGGCGAGGCGAAAGCAGAGACAGCCGGCAGGATTTTCTGCAGGATGCGTTTTTAAAAACCCATCGGCTGATGCGCCTGCCGGATATTTGATTGATCAGGCGGGATTAAAGGGGACGCGTATCGGAGATGCGCAGGTATCTGAGGTGCACGCCAATTTCATTGTCAACCTGGGCCGGGCCGGCGCGACAGATATTCTGCGTCTTATGGATATTGTCCGGGAAAAGGTGTTGCATGAATACGGAGTGGAACTCGAGCCGGAGATAAGAACTGTTGGTGAATCAAAAGAAAAATAATAACCGACTCCGGGAAAACCGGTACAGAAAAGCCTCGCGGCGAACCCAGGCCCTGCCCGCCGGATGGCAGATGGCGCTTTTGAAAGTGTTTTGTGCAGCGGCGGCAATCGGAGCAATGAGCCTGATGTTTGTTTTCGGCTATCAATGGCTGACCCGGTGCGATTATTTCCGGGCCGAAAACGTGGAGGTTTCGGGTGTGGAGAGGCTGTCCCGGAAACGGATTCTGAAGACGGCAAAGATAGCAGAGGGCGTAAATATTCTCTCTGTAAATATTAGTACCGCCCGAAAACGTTTGCTTGCACTGCCCTGGGTGGCAAATGTGGAAATCAGAAGAAAAATTCCGGATACTTTCATGATTCGGGTTCACGAGCATATGCCGGTGGCTGTTATCGAACTGGACGAAGCCTATCTGGTGAATAACAGCGGTGAAATTTTCATGGAAACCGGGAATGAGCAATTTCAAAAACTTCCGGTGATCTCCGGGGTGGAGTATCGGGCATGGAAGGCTGACAGCAGCGAGGGCAAAGGGGTATCCGAATCCGTGATGGAGGTGGTCCGCCGCGCAATGAAAGAAGGCTGCTTGCTGCCTTTTGACAGTATAAAAAAGATAAACGTGGACCCGGAACTTGGCCTGACCGTGACAACTGAAGAATTCCCCGCCGAAAAGATTCATCTTGGATTCGGCGGATATGAAAGTAAATATCGGCGCCTGTCAAAGATTTTTTCTTATCTGAAGCGCGAGGGGGCGCCCGCCGCTTTCAAGGAGCTCGACTTAAGATATGAGGATCGGATTGTCGCCAGGCCCGCAGAAGATGAAACAAATTTAACCAAACTGCAAAAGGAGGCCTGAGGTGAAAGACCAGGAAGAGATCGTCGTAGGCCTGGATATCGGTACCACCAAAATCTGTACGGTGGTGGCCGAAGTATCGGACGGGAAAATCAATATTATAGGCATTGGCAGCCACCCTTCCATCGGGTTGCGCAAGGGAGTGGTCGTCAACATAGATTCCACAGTGGATTCCATTAAAAAGGCGGTACAGGACGCGGAGCTTATGGCGGGTTGTGAAATTTCCTCCGTGTATGCCGGGATTGCAGGGGGCCATGTCACCGGATTCAACAGTCATGGCGTGATTGCCATCAAGGGCAATGAAATCACTCAGTCGGATGTCAACCGGGTTATAGAGGCCGCCCGTGCGGTTGCCATACCCATGGATCGCGAAGTCATCCACGTGCTGCCCCAGGAGTTCATAATAGACGGGGAAGCCGGCATTCAGAACCCTGTGGGAATGGCCGGAGTGCGGTTGGAGGCCCGGATTCACATAGTTACGGGTGCCGTGACCTCGGCCCAGAACATTGTCAAATGCGCCAACCAGGCCGGGCTCGATGTATGCGATATCATTCTTGAACCGATTGCTTCCTGTGAATCCGTGCTCACCCCGGAAGAGCGCGAAGTGGGCACCGGCCTGATCGATCTCGGCGGGGGGACCACGGATCTGGCCGTATTTTCGGGAAATACAATACGGCACACCTTTGTCCTGTCTTTGGGCGGCAACAATATGACCAACGATATTTCGGTCGGATTGCGGGTGCCCATGGCAGAGGCCGAACGTATAAAAAAGGAACACGGCACGTGCGCCTCGGACCGGATTAAAAACGACGAGACAATCGACTTGCCGGATATAGGCAGCCGCAAGGGCAGAAAATTGCCCAGACAGATTTTGGCCGAAATCCTGGAACCCCGGGTGGAGGAAATATTCGCCCTGATCCGCAGGGAAATCAATCGCGCGGACATGAATGAGGAGATCGCCTCGGGTGTTGTTCTTACAGGGGGTGCTTCCCTTTTGGATGGAATCGGCGAGGTGGCGGAATCCGTTTTTGAAGTCCCTGTTCGCAGGGGAACACCCCACGGCATCAGCGGTCTGGTAGACGTGGTAAATAACCCGATGTATGCAACCGGAGTGGGCCTGGTCCTGTATGGGGCAAAAGACGAGGGGCGCAAAAAATTTCGTATCCGGGATACAAACATTTTTCACAGGATTATAAACCGCATGAAACGGTGGTTTAGTGAAGTGGTATAGGCATCTGTTATATTTCGAAATTTGGATTTCGAATTTAAACCCATAAAAGGAGGTCAGAGATGGATTTTACGTACGTGGACAACGAAAAGTCCGCAAAAATCAAGGTCATCGGAATCGGCGGCGGCGGCGGCAATGCTGTAAACAACATGATCGACTCCAATTTAAACGGGGTGAAGTTTATCGCCGCCAACACCGACGCCCAGGCTCTGGCACACGCCAAGGCCAACACCAAGATCCAGCTCGGAGAAGAGCTGACCCAGGGACTGGGCGCGGGTGCTGACCCGAACGTGGGCAGGGATGCCGCGCTCGAATCCTCGGACCTGCTGCGCGAGGCCTTAAGCGAAAGCCACATGATCTTTATTGCCGCGGGTCTGGGGGGCGGCACCGGCACGGGCGCGGCGCCGGTTATCGCCGAAATCTGCAAGGAACTCGGGGCGCTTACCGTGGCGGTGGTTACAAAGCCTTTTAAGTTCGAGGCCAGAAAACGCAGCAAGCAGGCCGAAGACGGTATCGCACGTTTAAAGGAGGTCGCCGACACGGTCATTACGATTCCCAACGACCGTTTGCGGGGGCTTGCCAAGAAGAACGCCACCTTAATCGACATGTTTAAGATGGCAGACGAGATTCTCCATCATTCCGTCAAGGGAATCACGGACTTGATCATGCACCCCGGGCTTATCAACCTTGATTTCGCAGACGTCAGGACCATCATGTCCAAGTCGGGTATGGCAATAATGGGAATCGGGATTTCCAACGGAGATAACCGGGCTATCGAGGCGGCGGAAAAAGCCATATCCCACCCCCTGCTCGAAGACAACTCCATTTCCGGGGCCAAGGGAGTGCTTATGAATATAACCTGCAACTCCGAGCTTACAATGGAGGAGGCCATAGAGGCCTCGGAGCGGATTTACAATGAGATCGGCGACGACGACGTTGAAATTATTTGGGGAACGGCCATGGACGACACGTTGGGCGATGAAATGCGTATTACCGTCATTGCCACCGGCATCGGAGAGGAAAGCGATGAAGATATGCATCTTTCCAGAAAGTCAGTGCGGCAGTTAAGAGACGTCAAGCGGGGAGTGGTTCGCGACTATACCAGGGAAGACCGGGAATATGAAAAAACACTTGATCAGCCGACTTTCTGGCGTGTCAAGCAAAAGCAGCAGTCCGAGGAAAAGGAATCCGGGGAGGATCAGCGCAAAAAGAAAGCGGCCAACAGCATGGATGATTATTTTGATCTTGATATGCTGGATGTTCCGACGTTTCTGCGGAGAAAAGCCGATTAGCTGCGGGTTTGTAAAGTTTGTTTAAAATGCTTGACAAATTGCATCTTCCGTAATAGAGGCAATAGTTTAAATTTCTGGTATTTATTCGGCGATCCGGCAAGGCGATCAAAGCAGCCGAGAAGAAGGCTGGATGCCGGGTTCAACTCGGAAAGCATGCCCTCTGAAAGGAAGCACCGGAACATGTCTGAGAACAAAGAACGGAAACTTGCTTACGGAATTGCGCTGGCCTGTCTTTTTGTCGGTATTATCGGTTATAGTCTGTTGCCGGCCAAAACCCAGGAAGAACCGGTTCGTGTTTTGTATGAATGCACCGGTGACAATGTCCTGTTCGAACATAAGACTCACAGCCTGGAATACGGGCTTGCCTGCACAGACTGCCATCACAAGATTGCCGGGCAACAGGAAGATGGCGACAAAAAAGAAGCGGTTTCCTGCGGCAGCTGCCATACCGGGGAAAGCGCCTACAAGCCGGCCTTTGGTGAAAAGGGCCTGTTTGACCACGAGACACACAGTCAATATTACGGCCTGTCCTGTACCGATTGTCATCACATGTACGATCCGGAAAGCGGTGCAGATCCGCAGAATTGCGGTGCCTGCCACGGCGATACCGGCAGCGAATACATGCCGGGGCTGACAGATTCATATCACCAGCAGTGCATCGGGTGTCACAAAGATTTCGGTACCGGCCCCGCCACACAGGATTGCACTGCATGCCATAAACCGCGCGAGCGCACCGAGGCATTCCACGGGCAGTGTACGGAGTGCCATGAAGAAACCGGGGCGGGTCCCGCCAAGGAAGACTGCCAGAGCTGCCATGGATATTAATGGCCCGGAATATGTTTGACTGTCATACAATAAAGCCCAGATAAAGGTAGACCCATGATTAAGAGGCCATTTTTCGGAATCGCGAAACCCAAGCTTACATACGACAGCATTGAAGACGTCAGGGCGGAGCCTGTTTCTGTTAAGCCGAAACAGCGGGTTACCCTGTTTATCGATGTTCCTTTCAAACGGGCCGGCAAGGCCCTGATTAAAACCGGCGATTCAGTGATTCCCGGACAGCGTCTGCAGCTTCTCGAAGGCGAACCCGCCGGTTATACGGTTTCACCGGTGGCGGGGAAAATTTCGGAAATCTCGCCCTTTATAGGAATGATGGAAAAGCAGATGACCGCAGTGGTCATAGACGTCGAGCAGGACGGCGAAGAGGTTGCGGCTGATCCTGCATTCAAGGAGGTTTCAGACAAACCGACTCTGGAAGGCGCTATCCGGTTTCTGTCCACGATTCCAGGCAAACCGGATCTGTCGCAGTTTGCAGAGTCCGGCAAATCCGTTAAAACCATCGTGATTCTCGGGGCAGACCGGGATCTGATGACCGTTACCACTCAATATGTAATCAAGACCGGTATTGCATCCGTCAAGACCGGCATTGACATACTTCGTAAGATCACGGGCGTGCAGAACATTGTACTGACGGTGGCCCAGAGCCAGGTACAGGCAGCCGGTTCGGCAGCCGCCGGAGTAAGATCGGTTGCAAATCGTTATCCCGCAGCTCATCCCGAAATGATCCTCAGAAATCTTCTTTACGAGCAGATAGAGCAGGGCGGGGTCTGCTTTCTTTCCGCCGAGGCGGTGGCGGCGCTGGGTGAAGCATTTAACAACGGCAGGATTCCGCTGGAAAAAATAATCACAACAGTTAAAAAGGACGGTACCCGGCAGCTTGTATCGGCGCCCGTGGGGACGCATATTTCAGAAATCCTTGATGCCGTGGGCGAAAAAATCGAGCCCGGCGACCGCCTGATAGCGGGAGGTCCCATGACCGGGGCTGCACTCTATTCACTGGAACATCCCGTGGAGCCGGATACGGATGCCTTAATAGTTCAGGGGGCCGATATAATTGTGGAGGGAAAAGACTCTCCCTGTACCAATTGCGGCGAATGCGTGAGAATTTGTCCCGTCAATGTGCCTGTAAATGAACTGATAAGATATATGGACGCCGGGGAATACGAGTTGGCAGCAGAACGTGCCGCTTTGTTTTCCTGCATTGAATGCGGGCTGTGCGCTTATGTGTGCGAGTCCCGGATACCGATTTTTCAATTTATCAGGCTGGCCAAACATGCCGTAAAACGCATGAACGCAGCGGAGGAAGCAAATGCCTAATCGGATGAAGCTCACAGTCTCCCATGCTCCCTTTTGGCACGATGGGAGTAGTATAACAAGCAAGCAATATAATATTATTGCAGCCACCCTGATCGCCGTGATCGCCGGATTGATCCAGTATGGTATCCCTGCGCTCGCCGCACTGACTCTTTCGGTTGGTTCGGCAATGGCCTGGGAATTTATAATGAACCTGATTATGCGCCGTCCGGTGTCAATAGGCGACGGGAATGCCGCCCTGATCGGGTTGCTTTTAGGAATGCTGCTGCCGGCGGCAACTCCCTGGTGGGTTGTGATTACAGGAACCCTGGTGGCGGTTGTGATAGGAAAGCAGATTTACGGCGGCATCGGCGGGAATCCCTTTAATCCCGTGGTGGTTGCATATGCCATTATTCTTGTTTCCTGGCCGCTGTACCTGGATTTTAACGCCGCTCTGGTAGACTTTAGTTTTGATTTTCCGGCAGCTTATCCGCTGGTGCTTTATAAATCATACGGAACCGGGGCCCTGGAATCATTTACAATGGCCGATCTGCTGTTAGGCAATCAAGCAGGCGGTATAGGAGCAACTTTCGGGCTCGGCCTGATTATCGGAGGAATATATCTTATCTTACGGGGTTTTATCCGCTGGGAAATACCCGTGGCATTTCTGGCGGGCATGTTTATCACCGCCCTGGCCTTTAGCTTATACAATCCGGAAATCTACGCAGGCCCGGGATTCCACATTCTTACCGGCTACACCCTGATCGGCGCCTTCTTTCTGGCTCCTGAAGATTCCTCTTCTCCGGTGCATTTTATCCCCATGCTGATATACGGGGCGTTGGGCGGTTTTCTCACTGTTATGATTCGAAACCTGGGCGCTCATGTGGACGGAGTTATATATGCGATTCTGATCATGAATCTGGTTCATCCGCTTATTGATAAAATCAGACCCAAAGCAATGGGAAGGGTTATGCATCATGCGTGAAATGGTAAAAATGGTGATCGTCCTGACGGTGCTCAGTAGTCTGTCCGGCGGATTGCTGACTGCCCTGAAAAATACCACAGAGGAACGTATTGACAATCAGGTTTTAAAATTTGTCAAGGGCCCGGCAATTGAGACAATAATGGAAGGGGCGCAAAACGACCCGGTTGCAGACCGCTTTTCATTAACCGTGGACGGGATGGAAAGGAATTTTTTTGTAGGCGTTTTTGACGGCAATCCCCAAGCTGTTGCTTTTGAAGCCAAGGCTTCCGGGTTCGGAGGAGACATGGGCGTTATGGTCGGTTTTAATGTGAATACCGACAAAATCATAGGCGTCAGCGTGACAACGCATAATGAAACCCCGGGTATCGGCGCAACAGTTGAAACCAATACAGATTTCAAGAATCAGTTTGCCGGACTGCCTGCAGATACTGATCCCAAAGTAAAAAAAGACGGCGGCGGTATCAATGCCATGTCAGGCGCTACTGTTACCTCCCGCGGAGTGTGTACTGCAGTAAGGAAGGCCACTGATTTGTATCAGCAGATAAAATCCCAAATCAAGGACCAGGTGAAAACCTTTACCGGCTAGGAGTGAATCCATTATGGCAAAAACCATCGGGCAGGAATTTGTAAAGGGTTTATGGGAGGAAATCCCGCCGTTTCGGCTGGTGCTCGGGTTGTGCCCGACGCTTGCTGTTACAAAATCCGTGGAGAACGGAATCGGGATGGGACTTGCAACCACTTTTGTGCTGGTCTGTGCAAATATTCTGGTTTCAATTCTAAGCGGTATCATCCCTTCAAAGATCAGGATCGCCTGTTTTATCATCATAATTGCTACCTTTGTCACGGTGGTCGAACTGGTGATGCAGGCATACACATATCAATTGTTTATGGAACTCGGTATTTTTATCCCGTTGATCGTGGTAAACTGCATCGTGCTGGGAAGATCAGAGGCGTTTGCATCAAAGAACGGTGTGATCCCATCTCTTGCCGATGGACTCGGAATCGGCATCGGATTTACACTGTCGCTGACAGCGATCAGCGCGGTCCGGGAAAGCCTGGGCAGCGGAACCCTCTTGGGCTACAGCATTTTCGGACCGTCGTTTGAACCCTTTTCATTCATGGTGGAAGCACCGGGGGCGTTTATTTGCCTGGGGCTCCTTCTGTGTATAATGAATATTATCGGCAGGAAATAGGCAGGGGAGAAACATTATGGGCGACTATCTGGTCCTGATTGTCAGCAGTATGCTGATCAACAATATTACCTTGGCGCAGTATCTGGGAATTTGCCCGTTTATCGGCACCTCCAAGAAGATGGAAACCGCCACTGGCATGGCGGGCGCAGTGGTCTTTGTCATGACCCTGGCAGCCATTATAACCTGGTGTATTGATACCTACTTGTTAAAAACATTGGGTATTGAGTTTTTGCGTACCATTGCGTTCATTCTGGTAATTGCATCGCTGGTGCAGTTCGTGGAGATGTTTCTTAAAAAGAGCATCCCGGCGCTTTATGCCGGCCTTGGAATATTTCTGCCATTGATTACTACTAATTGCGCGGTGATGGGCGTATGCCTGATTAATATACAGGAGGAATACAAGTTTCTTGAAGCGTTGACAGCCTCTATATCCTATGCCCTTGGTTTCGGCCTGGCCCTGATACTGTTTGCCGGTGTCCGTGAGCGGGTTGTTCTCGGCAGAGTTCCCAGGCCCCTGCAGGATACTTCGATCGGGCTTGTGACCGCGGGAATGCTGGCCCTGGCATTTATCGGCTTTAAAGGACTTGTATAGAAAAGGGTTGTTTGCATAACGGTGGACAGATAAGCACAGGCAAAAGAGGCATACCGTGATAGAAGCGATACTGTTTACCCTGGGGCTTGGAGGCGCATGCGGAGTCGCCTTGAGCGTGGCATCCAGGATTTTTTATGTATATGAAGATCCCAGGATTGCAAAGGTGGAAAATCTGCTTGCCGGTGCCAACTGCGGCGGATGCGGATATACAGGATGTTCGGCCGCTGCCGAGGCCGTGGTCAGTAAGGAGGTGCCCCCCAATGTCTGCATTCTTGTCGGCCCTGAAAATGTTGCAGAAATTGCGGCTATAATGGGCTCGGAGGCCGGTACTGCAGAACCCTGCAAATCTTACAACAACTGCCAGGGCGGCGAGCGGGCCACTGACAGATTTATTTATCAGGGATTGAATCGGTGCAGTGCAGTCAATGCACTTTACGGCGGCAAAAGGGACTGCAGCATAGGGTGCCTGGGATTTGGCGACTGTGTTTATGCGTGTAAGTTTAATGCTCTGAGGATCGGCCCTAACGGTTATCCGGTGGTTGATAAGGACAAATGTGTGGGGTGCGGCGCCTGTGAAAGGGTCTGTCCGAAATCGATCATAGAAGTCCGCACCATGTCTCAGCGTCTTCTGCATTTGAACACCCAAGATGATCCGCTTTCCCCCTGTCAGCAGACCTGTCCGGCGGAAATCGATATTCCCCGGTATGTCGACCAGATCCGCCACGGCGAGTACGAATCTGCAGTTGATACCATCAGGGAGCGCAATCCGCTTTTGCTTGCGTGCGGCCGTGTATGCCCTCATCCTTGCGAAGAATACTGCCGCAGGGCCATTGAAGATACTGAATCTGTGTCCATCAATCAGCTCAAGCGGTTCGTGGCCGACATGGAAATGAATTCCGGCAGGCGGCTTCGGATTTCCCGCGCCCCTGATACCGGAAAGCGTGTCGCCGTTATAGGCGGAGGGCCGGCGGGTCTTAGCTGCGCATATTTTTTGCGGCGGGTCGGCCATAGTGTTAACATATTCGAGGCCATGCCCGGGCTGGGCGGAATGTTAAGATACGGCATTCCGGAGTACCGGCTTCCCAAGGCTGTTCTTGATTGGGAAATTCAGGGAATACTGAATTTGGGTATTGAATACCACACCAATGTGAAAATGGGTGTGGACTTTGAACTCGGCTCTCTGGTTGGTGCCGGTTTTGATGCGATATTTATGGGGGTGGGCGCCTGGAAAGACTATAAGCTAAATATTCCTGGCGAGGATTTAAACGGGTGCTATACAGGGATTAATTTTCTTTCCCGCATCGGCAATCAGGAAAAAATTTATACAGGCAGGCGCGCTGCTGTCAGCGGGGGCGGCAATACCGCTATAGATTGTGCAAGAACCCTGATAAGACTGGGACTGGAGAAGGTCTATGTTGTTTACCGCCGCACCAGAAAAGAAATGCCCGCCAATGAGGTGGAAATAGATGCCGCCGAGCATGAGGGGGTAGAGTTTCTTTATCTGGCGAATCCGAGCAGGGTTTTGGGCGATGATGACGGCAATGTCGCGGGGCTTGAATACATAAATATGGAGCTGGGTGAGCCAGATGCAAGCGGCCGCCGCCGTCCCGTACCTGTGGAAGGCTCTGAAACGGTGCTTGACGTGGATATGATTGTTACCGCCATAGGCCAGTCCACGGATACCACGTTTTGCACCAAGGGCACCCGGATGGAAGAGTTGAATATTACCCGCTGGGGCACCATTGATGTGGATTCTGATACCTGCCGTTCAAATGTGCCTTATATTTTCGCGGCCGGTGACGGGGCGACCGGCCCGGCCCTTGTTGTGGACGCCATCGGAGGCGGCCGCAGGGCCGCCCGTGCGATAGATTTGTTTTTAAAGGGCAAAGAGGTAAAGCCCGAGCCGCGGGCGCTGCTTTCAAAAAGTCATATACAGGAGTCTTTGTTTAATTCCGTACCGGGGGTACAAAAAAGTAAAAGAGCTGGAATGCCCGAGCTTCCGGTTAAGCAACGTATTGCAAATTTTGTGGAGGTCGATCAGGCGATTGCCGAGCCGGATGCTCTGGCCGAAGCAACGCGATGCTTAACCTGCTGTCGGCTCTGCTATGATCCTGATAAGCCGCGTCATGTTGCATAGAGAATAAAGAAAATCCTCTGAGTGTCCTGGAGGGTAAAATATGGCTGTGAATGCTGCTCAGAGAAGAAGGGAAGTAGAAAATGAGATTATGTCTCTGAGGCGCCAGGCAGAAGAGATGGATGCGCGAATTCGTGCCTATCTGGCCGACCGTGAGCGCAAGCCACATCCGCGTCACCAGGAGTTTATCGAAAAAGTGCAGAGATACAGGATCGATCCTTCGGTATCAACAAAACAGCTCGAAACCATGTTGGATAATCTGCAATGGAGGGTGTACTTTTACAGCAGGGCGTGGCGGCAACTTTGGGATAATGCCGATGCTGCAAGGAGGGCTCAGGAGCTCCGTGAAAACACCGCCCCTGCAACATCCGGGGGCGGAGCCGAAGAAAGAGATAGCCGACGGATTTATTCTGTTGATCGCCTCTGGGAAATCCAACAGCAGAAACTTTCATCCATGGGTGAAGATTTAGATGTTGAAAGCAGGGAAGGGTTTGTTGGCCGGATAAAGAAGCGATACGGCGAATTGGCCTCTGAAAAAAAGCAGAATGAAGAAATAGTTATGACATTTGACAGAACCAGCCGCCGCTGCACCCTTTCTCTGAAAAAAAAGGATACCATACCGGAGCAGTAGCCCCGCGGTTTTCAGCTAGAGTTTACACTCTGCATATTCGCGGAGTGATTTGAGAAATTCGGCCATATCCCGGGGGAGGGGGGCTGTAAACGCAAGCGGCTTGCCTGTTTCGGGATGCGTGAAAGCAATTTTGCCGGCATGCAGCATTTGACGCGGTGTCCGGGCAATAAGTTTCGCCAGTTGGGGGTTGCTCCGATGCAATCGCCCGGGATGCCTGTATCCGTAAACCCGGTCTCCTATCACCGGATGGCCGATGGCCGAAAGGTGAACCCGGATTTGGTGGGTACGGCCGGTTTTTATGTTGCATTCCAGTATGGCAAGATTTTCATAATGCTTGATCACCCGCCATAAGGTTTCAGCATGCCTTCCTTCTTTTTGATTCCTGCCGCCTGTCGCCATTTTCTTGCGGTGAACCGGGTGCCTGTAGATGGGCAGAACAATTCGTCCTTTATCTTGTTCGGGGTTTCCGTGGACAAATGCCACATAGGTCTTCTTCACAGTGCGGGCTTTGAACTGTCTTGAGAGGTTGTCAAAGGCCGCCTGCGTTCTTGCAATCACCATGAGACCGGAGGTGTCCTTGTCAAGGCGGTGTATAATACCCGGTCTGTCTGGCTCCGGGCCCACGCTGCCAAGTTCGGGGAAATGGTAGAGCAGGCCGTGGGCAAGGGTGCCGGAAAAATGACCGGCGGCAGGATGCGTCACAAGGCCCGGGGGTTTGTTGACCATGATAACAGCCGCATCTTTAAATACAACATCTATATCGATCGGTTCAGGGGAGAATTCGGTGCCTTGTTCCGGCCCGCTTTCGGTCACTGTAACAGTGTCACCCGGCAGCAGCCTGTATCCGGGTTTTTTTACAGAGTTGTTGACCCGCACGCTGCCTTCGCGTATTAAACGTACCGCGGTGTTGCGCGAGCATCCGGAGACAATGGATGCTATCAGTTTGTCCAGCCTTGTACCGTTTTGATTCGGTCCGGCCGACCATGTTATGCTCTCGGAAGGTTCGCCGGGGCAGGGGTTATTCAGGTTTTTTGTTCCCGTTTCCATTTCCGCTGAAAAGGGATTCGATTTCTGCCCACACCCTATCTTCGTCCTGGTTTTTTGCCGTGCAAATTTCCCCCAGTAAAAGAGCCTTGGCGGTATCCAGGAGTTTGCGTTCACCGAATGAAAGGTCTTTGGTTAGTTTCAGAAGGTAGAGCTCTCTGAACACAGCGGCGACATCATGGGGAGATCCGGTTTTTATTCGGTCCATGTATTCCTTGTAGCGTCGGTTCCAGGTTTGATTGTCCTGGATCTCGTGCTTCTGCTCCGCAAGAATTTCATAAACGCCCGGAATTTCAGATTCGTCTATGACTGATCGCAGTCCGACAGCTTCGACATTTTTTGTGGGGACCATGATTACCATGTCGTTGTCGATAATTTTCATGATATAAAAATCATGCGTGTCTCCGTTGATGACCCGGCTTTCTATGGATTCGATTCGTCCGACCCCGTGGGCCGGGTATACCACCAGGTCCCCGACATCAAAACCTCTGGCCGTTTCTTTTTGGGGTTGTGCTTTTTCCGCCATTTTTTTCACCCACAGGTAACATTAAGTTTTTGTTAAGGAAATTAAATATATAACATTTTCCAATGTTGAAATCAATAAAAAAGGGCCGGTGATTTTCACCGGCCCTTCGGGGTTAAAATTATTTATTTATGGTTATGATATTACAGCAAAAACGGCACCATCAGCAGGGCAACCACGTTGAGCACCTTGATCATCGGGTTGACAGCCGGACCGGCGGTGTCTTTGTAGGGGTCGCCTACGGTGTCGCCGGTAACTGCGGCTTTGTGGGCATCGCTGCCTTTGCCGCCGAAGTATCCGTCTTCGATATATTTTTTGGCGTTGTCCCAGGCGGCCCCGCCGGTGCACATGGAAATGGCCACAAACAGACCGGTGACGATACTTCCGATGAGCACTCCGCCGAGTGCGATTTTGCCGAGGAACAGACCCACCAGAATCGGAGTGATAACCGGGAGAAGTGCCGGTAGCATCATTTCCTTTAATGCGAACTTGGTGACGATGTCAACGCACCTGCCGTAATCCGGTTTGGAAGTTCCGTCCATGATGCCCGGAATTTCCCGGAACTGCCGGCGTACTTCGTCAACAACCGCACCGCCTGCACGACCGACCGCGTTCATTGCGATCGAGGTGAAAAGGTAGGGCAAAAGACCGCCTATAAACAGCCCGATAATAATGTATGGGTCGCTGAGATCGAATGCCAGTTCAGCTGCCGCTTCCTCGGTTCCCGCCTGGATAACGAATTCCTGCACGTAACATGAGAACAGCACCAGTGCGGCAAGACCGGCAGAACCGATGGCATAGCCCTTTGTCACTGCCTTGGTTGTGTTGCCGACCGCATCAAGCGGGTCTGTGACAGCGCGTACACTTTCATCAAGTTCCGCCATTTCCGCAATGCCCCCTGCATTGTCAGTGATCGGGCCGTATGCGTCAATTGCGATAACCATTCCCGTCATAGACAGCATGGCCACAGCGGCAATAGCAATGCCGTAGAGGTCCGCGAGTCCGTAGGCAATACCAATGCCTATACAGATCGCGAGCACAGGCAGTGCAGTGGACTGAAGACTTACTGCAAGGCCTGCGATAATATTGGTGCCGTGACCTGTGGTGGAAGCTTCTGCAATGCCTTTAACCGGGCCGTAGGTTCCTGTATAGTATTCAGTAATAATAACTATGAGCACCGTGAGAACGAGTCCCACAAGAGCGGAATAAAACAGGTTTATGGCCGGAATGCCTCCGATGGTGTCAATTAAGCTGACCGTGAAGCCGTAGAAGGCAAGGGCGGCAAGTATGGCTGCCCCGAACATCCCTTTGTAGAGTGCGCCCATGATGTATTCGTTTTTGCCCAGGCGCACAAACGCTGTGGCGACAATGGAGGCGATAATGGATATGGCTCCCAGAATCAAGGGATAGTTAACAGCCATTATTTCGCCTGTGAAAAACAGACTGCCCAGCAGCATGGCTGCAACAACCGTGACAGCATAAGTCTCAAACAGGTCTGCTGCCATGCCGGCGCAGTCCCCGACGTTGTCGCCGACGTTATCTGCGATGGTGGCAGGGTTTCTCGGATCGTCTTCCGGGATCCCGGCCTCGACCTTGCCCACCAGGTCCGCTCCGACGTCAGCGCCTTTGGTAAATATGCCGCCGCCGAGACGAGCAAAGATTGAAACCAGGCTGCCGCCGAAGCCCAGCGCTACAAGAGGGGCAATCGAGTGAACTTCTCCTGCTTCAGCATCCATGGTCAGGACTGTATAGAAACCTGCGATTGCGGTAAGGGCCAGGCTGGCAACCAGCATTCCTGTGACCGAGCCGCCGCGGAATGCCATTTTCAGGCCAGAGTCAAGTCCGCTCTTGGCGGCTTCGGCGGTGCGGATGTTTGCAACTACAGAAACCCGCATTCCGATGTAGCCGGCCACATAGGAAGCGATAGCACCTACGGCAAAACCGATTGCGGAGCTCGTTCCTATGGTGTCGGAATAAAACTGGCTTAAATAAAGGATGATAAAGATCACAATGCCTACTATAGCCATGCTTTTTAACTGCCGGTGCAGATACGCGATGGCGCCTTCCTGAACCGCATTTGCGATTTCCACCATTTTTTCAGAGCCGGTGGGCGCGCTTTTAATAAGTCCCGCCATAATCAGAGAGTACAAAATACCGATCACTCCGACAATGGTGCAAGTAAGCGGAATATTTTCCAGTAGAACTTCCATGTCTACCTCCCTAAATTTTTAGGTTAATAAAATTGATGGCTTCGTAAAAAGTCCAATATCTGCGTTGCGCTGCATATCTCCGGAATTTCACGTACGATTAAGTACGCTGCATTCCTCGATATTTGCGCGCCTTGATCTTGAACTTTTTACTTTGCCATCTAAAAATTGACT
>JAIPDT010000035.1 GCA_021737545.1 Desulfobacteraceae bacterium | reverse complement strand
TTTGCGTGCCGAGCTGGAGAAGGCAGACTTTTTCCTCGAAGTGATGCATGGAATCAGCTTCCAGGTCCACAGCCACTGCAGGCTCGCACCTCAGTTTTTCCGCCAGCCTGTTTAATTGCTCGTGTGTGCTGATATATTCAGCGGGCATTGATTCGATCATAATTGTTTTTTTGATTTCAGGTGCTTTCCGAGTTTTTCCTTGACCCTCCCGGCCATATTCTCTACATAGTGAATGTTTGAAAACTCCGGAACTTTTTTTACGATACTGTCATAAATAACCATGCGGGCAGAGTCAATGATCAATATCACATTTCCTGACGGCAAGACCGAACAGTTTGAATCGCCGGTGGACGGGTCTGCCGTGGCTTCGTCTATTTCGGAAGGTTTTGCGCGAAACTGTGTAGCAATGGAGGTAAATTCCGCCCTTGTGGATATGAGCGCTCAAATCCGCGAGGACGCAAAAATCAGGTTTATTACCACCGGCGACTCTGAGGGGCTGGATGTTTTACGTCACACAGCGGCTCATGTAATGGCCCAGGCGGTGCTCCGCCTCTATCCTGATGCTCAGCCCACAATCGGGCCGGTGGTAGCCGACGGCTTTTATTACGATTTTGATATGGAGCCTGTATCGGAAGAGGACTTTGCGAAAATCGAAGCAGAGATGAAAAAGATTGTAAAGGAGAAGCTGCCCATAGTTCGCGAGGAAGTCTCCAAGGAGCGGGCCCTGGAATTTTACCGCGACCAGCCCTACAAGCGCGAATTGATCGAGGAGCTGGAAGACGGCACCATCTCTTTTTACACCCAGGGCGGGTTTACAGATCTGTGCCGCGGCCCTCATCTGCCGCATACGGGTTTTGTGCGAGCTTTCAAGCTGCTTCGTGTCTCGGGTGCTTACTGGCGCGGGGATTCGAATCGACCTCAGCTGCAGCGGATATACGGCACCGCGTTTTTTGATAAAAAAGAGCTGAAAAAATATCTTGATTTCCTTGAAGAAGCGAGAAAACGCGACCATCGCAAGCTCGGAGCAGCCCTGGACCTGTTTTCCTTTCATGACGAGGCTCCGGGCATGGCCTTTTTCCATCCCAGGGGAATGGATCTGTGGAACGCCCTGCTCGATTACTGGCGCAAAGAGCACCGTGCGGCCGGTTACGTGGAGACCAAGACCCCGATCATTTTACACCGCAGCCTCTGGGAACAGAGCGGCCACTGGGAAAACTACCGGGAAAACATGTACACGGTGTTAATCGATGAAACCGAGTCCGCGATCAAGCCCATGAACTGTCCGGGGGGGATGCTTTTGTTCAAGCGCCGCAGGCATTCCTACAGGGATCTTCCCATCAGGGCCGCAGAAATCGGGCTGGTCCATAGACACGAGCTTTCCGGGGTGCTTTCCGGGCTTTTCCGGGTGCGGGCCTTTCACCAGGATGACGCCCATATCTTCATGACTCCGGACATGATAGAATCAGAGATACTCGGTATTCTGCAACTGGTCCGGCGCATGTATTCCACCTTCGGCCTCGGCTTTCACCTGGAGCTGTCCACAAGGCCGGAAAAATCCATAGGTACCGACGAGCAGTGGGAAAACGCCACCGGCGGACTGACCGGAGCCCTGGAGGCTTACGGCGCAGATTATCTGATAAACGAGGGGGACGGAGCTTTTTACGGGCCCAAGATCGACATCCATATCAAGGATGCTATTGGACGTACCTGGCAGTGCGGCACCATTCAGCTCGACATGTCCCTGCCGGAGCGTTTTGATCTCTCCTATGTGGGTAAGGACAATGAAAAGCACAGGCCGGTGATGATTCACCGGGTTGTCTACGGTTCAATCGAGCGGTTTCTGGGCATCCTGGTGGAGCACTTTGCAGGCCGTTTTCCTTTGTGGCTGGCACCTGTCCAGGCGGTGATTCTGCCCATAAACGATTCCCTGGTCCCGTTTGCAGAAGAGATCAATGCGCGGTTTTTCAATGCAGGCCTGCGCACCTGCGTGGATGATCGCACCGAGAGTTTGAACAAAAAGGTAAGAGAGGCCCAGCTGGACAAGGTTCCGTTGATTCTGACCGTGGGGGAAAAAGAGAGAAGCGCCGGCACCCTTGCGGTACGCACCCTTGACGGCGCGGTCCGTCACGGGGTTGCCATAGATACTTTCATCAACGCGGTTTGTGATAATGTGGCCGCCCGCAGCCTGGGAATGGAAAACCTGATGTCTCTATAACTGCGGTGAGCTGTGATCAATGATCAGTGAATTGTATGAGTTGGCTGCCGGTGATAAGTAGTGCGCACAGAAGTTTTTTTTCTTGAGCCTTTCCCCTTTCCCCTTGTTCCTTGTCGTCAAATAAAAAAGGGGGGACAGATTTAAAATCCGCCCCCTCCCTTGCTGATTACCGATTACTGACCACCGCCCACTGACCACCGGTCACGGATCATGCCCCGTAGACCGCCACATTTTTTAAGTCTTCTCCGAGATAGGCCCGCTCGTTTTCACCCAGAATCCCGAGGGACAGACATATCAGGGTCCACAAATGCACGTTGTGCCACGGAGTATCCCGGATTTCGCTCAGATCGTGAATCTGGGAGTGGCAGTTGTGACAGGGCGTAATGCAGTACTGGGCGCCTGTTGACAGAATCTGATTCGCTTTCATCTCGCCGTATTTTCTGCGTTCTTCAGGGTATCCAGCCTGCAGGAATCCGCCCCCGCCCCCGCAGCAGTAGTTGTTGGAGCGGTTGGGAACCATGTCGATGAAGTTTTCCTCGCCGACCACGCTTTTTACCACGTAGCGCAGGTCTTCTGCCACCGGATCGCCGAAGGATTTGCGTACCAGCTGGCAGGGGTCCTGGACTGTGAATTTGACACCCAGATCCTTGTTCCAATCCGGGGTGACATTGAGCTTGCCTTCCCGTATCCACCTGGCATAAAGACGGATAATACTTTCGATCTCAAAGTTGTGGGGAATGTTGAACTTTTGCAGTCCGACCCGGACCGCGAAGAGTTCGTGCCCTCACTCGGTGTTGAGCCAGACCTTGCATCCCAGATCATCTACCGCCTTGGCCTTGACCTCGACGATATGCTTCCAGGACTCATCATCGGACATGAACATGCAGTAGTTTTCCGCGGCCCATCCTTTGGTGCCGTAAGTCCAGTCCGCGCCGGTCAGGTGAAGGATTTTCCAGAGGGGTACCATTTCGTCCGGCTCGGTGACCGGCTCGCGTGAGTTCTGATTCAGGAAATAATATGCCCCCTGTTTGTTGACCGGTGCTTCCATGTCCTTGAAATCCGGCTGAGCTTCCCGGTATTCTTCAAGCACGTCTTCGACCACGAACTCGAAGTCCTCCTCGGTGGCGCCCATGGCGCTGCAGGTGTCGTTTTTAAGCGCCATGTCGCAGGAGCCGCGAATTCCCTTGGGTCTTTCGTCGCGCGGCCAGCTTTGCCGGGCGTAGAATACCAGCTGCGGGATGTTGATCTGCATGGGGCACACATAGATGCAGCGCTGGCACATGGTGCAATGCCAAGCCCAGGGGTTGCTCTTTATTTCTTCGTCCATACCGAGAGCGGCCATACGCAGAAATTTGCGGGGATCCATCCCGCCGATGCCGGTTGCCGGACAACCGGATGAGCAGGCCCCGCAGGTCAGGCAAAGGTCGAGATTGCCGCCCTCGGGCAGCATTTCCTTTACCTTGTCCAGGAAAATGCTTTTGCGTTTTCCGCCGAGTTTAATTGCTGGTTCTCCCATACAATGCCTCCGTTTATTATAAATGCAAAACAAACTTTTCTTATGAAAAATAAAACGGGAAAAATCAAAAATTATTTCCTGCCACAGACCGTCGCATAAAGTCAAGAAGAATCCGGTTATTTGTTGCACTGTCCTGGAAATAAAGAGCTTTTTATGATTTTCGCATGAGGGGATGAAAGGGCAATTTTTCCGAGCAACTTCAATTAGCTGATCAGTTCGTCTTTGGGCGGTAATTGGCGGAGCCACCCAGGGCCTGCTTGACATGGCCGGTTGGGTGGCTTATTATACATTTTCCTTGAAAGGAGCGGGGATGAGAAAAGGAGAAAAGGCATTAAGGAGACTGCCCGTCGCGGCGGTCGCCTTGATGCTTATACTGAGCGCCGTGGTTTGTATCTCTTATGCACAAGAGAATGGCGGTCCGGAAGGTCCGGTTTATTTATATTTCGCAGACCCTGAAACCGGATACCTGACCGGAGAGCCCAGGAAGATAGAGCGCACGGAAGATGATGCCGCCTATTACGCGGAAATTGTAAAAGCGCTTATCTCTGGGCCGGAAAACGACCTTGCTCCCGTTCTTCCGGATGAAACGCGGGTTCTGGTGCTGTATGCGGGCCCTGACGACACGGTTTTCGTGGATTTGTCCGCGGATGCGAAAGAACATCATCCCGGTGGGGTGCGAAGCGAGCTGCTTTCCGTCTACAGCATTGTAAATACGCTTGCTTTGAACTGTGACGGCATTCGGGCCGTCAAAATTATGATCGAGGGAAACGAGACAGAAACCATGGCAGGGCATGTTGATATAACCCGGCCCCTTAAAGCCCAAATGTTGCTGGTGAGATGAAAAAAATCGGACAGATAAGAAATATCGGCATTATCGCCCATATAGACGCGGGAAAGACTACGGTCACCGAGCGGGTGCTTTTTTACACCGGAAGATCGCACAAGATAGGCGAGGTCCATGACGGCGAGGCCGTGATGGACTGGATGCCCGATGAGCAGGAGCGGGGCATAACCATCACTTCCGCGGTTACCACCTGTCAGTGGCAGAATTGCGACATCCAGATTATAGACACCCCGGGGCATGTGGATTTTACCATCGAGGTGGAGCGTTCCCTTCGGGTGTTAGACGGGGCGGTCGGGGTGTTCTGCGCTGTGGGCGGCGTGGAGCCACAGTCCGAGACGGTTTGGCACCAGGCAGACGAATACCTGGTCCCCAAGATCGCCTTTGTCAATAAGATGGACCGGGTGGGTGCAGATTACTTCAGGACCATAGAAATGATGAAAGAGCGGCTCAAAGCAACGCCGCTTATCCTGCAGCTGCCCGTGGGCGGCGAGGACAGTTTCCGGGGCGTAGTGGATCTGATAAACATGCGCCAGCTCATATGGGAGACAGACAGGCATGATATGCCGTATACCAACATGGATATTGACCGGGAGATGCGGGAGACGGCTGAGGCCTATCGGGAAAAGCTGATCGAAACCGTGGCCGAGGCGGATGACGCAATCATGGAGGCCTACCTGGAAGAAGCAGAAATCGCCCCACAGGAGCTGCTTTCAGCCATCCGCAGGGCCACGATCGGCTTGAAGCTGGTGCCTGTACTGTGCGGCTCCGCCCTTAAAAACAAGGGGGTTCAGCCTTTGCTCGATGCGGTGGTCCAGTTTTTGCCCAGCCCTCTGGAGGCCCCTCCAATACAGGGCAGAAAGCCCGGGGGCGAAGAAAAGCTCTCTTTTGAGGCAAAGGAGAAAGGCCCCACAGTGGCACTGATTTTTAAAGTTTCAATGATAGAGGGCAGAAAGCTATCCTATGTGCGGGTCTATTCAGGAAAGCTCAAAGCCGGAGGCGAGATCTATAATCCGGCCCGCAATAAGATCGAAAAAATATCCCGGATTCTAAAGATGCATGCCAACAAACGCGAGCGTATAGACGAAGCGGGACCCGGGAGCATTGTGGGGGTGGTGGGCCTGAAGGACTCGGCCACTGGCGAGACCCTTTGTGATAAAGCCAACCCGGTGCTGCTCGAGCAGATGAAATATACCAAGCCTGTGATCTCGGTTTCCATAGAGCCCAAGACCCATGACGACCAGGAAAAGTTGCCGCAGGTGATAGACAAGCTGATGGCAGAAGACCCGACCCTGCACGTCAAGCAGGACGAGGATACCGGTCAGACCATTTTGTCCGGCATGGGCGAGCTGCATCTGGAAGTGGTGATAAGCCGGATGCGCAGGGAATACAATACCAGCGTCAACGTGGGCAAGCCTCAGGTTGTATACAGGGAAACCATTGCCAGGCAGGCATCCGGCCACGCGGTATTCGACCGGGAAGTGGCGGGTCAGCGGCATTTTGCAGAAGTTGCTGTTTCCGTCAATCCCTTGTCCAGGGGCGAAGGAACCCGTTTTATTTCAAGGGTCTCGGAGGAAACAATTCCCGCTCATTTTATGGGCTCATTGGAAAAGGGAGTGACAGAAGCCCTTGAATACGGGGAGCTTATGGGATATCCCGTAGTAGACGTTGAGGCGGTGTTAACCGACGGTTCATACCGCGAAACGCTCGGCTCCGAGTTGGCCTACCGGGTTGCCGCCTCCATGGCGTGCAGGGAAGCACTTTCAAATGCCGAGCCCTACTTGCTCGAGCCGATTATGGACATGGAGGTCTTTGTGCCCGAGGCGTTTATGGGGGATGTAATCGGAGATTTAAACTCCAGGGGAGGAAAGATAGAATCCATTGCCGCCAAGGGCGACAACCAAATCATTTCGGCCATTGCTCCGCTTTCCAAAATGTTTGGCTACAGCACCGCACTTCGTTCCGCCACCCAGGGCAGGGGTACTTTTACAATGAAATTTTCCCACTTCGACAGGCTCTGAGCCTTTTATTCTTTTATTTACGTTCCTTGAGGTTATCTATTTCCTTGCGGATTTTTTTTCCAAGGTCTGCATCGTCTGTTTTTTCCAGAGCCCTGGTAAAATGGAAGCGGGCGTTTTCAAACTCCTCGTTTATGCTGTAATGCATGCCCAGGTAGTAATGAGCCTCGTCAAGGCGGTTTTGTTCGCCCATGCATTGGCCAAGAAAGTAAAGCGCCCGCTTGTGATCAGGAAATTTTTCGTGCAGTTTTTTAAACGCGGAGATCGCTCCTTCGCAGTTGCCCATGGCCATCCTGGTTCTTCCCAGGTAAAACAGACCGTCTGCACCGTAGTCAGAGATGTTTTCAATTATGGAAAGTTGATTTTCAGCCTCTTCATATTTTCCGGCCATAAAGCATATTCGCCCCATGGCAACGCGCAGGTAAAGGTCGTTTGGACGCAGTGAAACCGCGGCCCTGATTTTTTCCAGTGCCTTCTCCGGCCGGCCGCTTTCCGCCAGCGCCAGGGCAAGTCCGTAAAGAGCAGCGTCATTTTCCCCGTTTTTTGTTAATCTTTGTTCAAAGTGCTCTGCGGATTTGGCCGGATTCCCGTATAAGGCCATGAGTGCGGCCCTGGCCCGTTCGAAGGCAAACGTGTTCTCCGGTTTTCCGGCCGGCTGCCGGTTCAGGATGTTTTCCAGGTTTGCCAGTCGATCCCTGGTTGCAGGGTGCGTTTTTAAGTACGTGGGAACCTGCTCTTCGCCGTACCACTCGCGGGCCCTGATTTTTTCCAGGGCCCGGCGCAGCCCGTGGAGATTGTAGCCCGCGGCATCCAGGTATTTGCGGCCCAGAAAATCGGCTTCCATTTCATTTTCCCGGGTATATGCCAGGATCATGCTCTGGCCTGCGGCCAGCGAGCCTATGGAAAGGGCGCTGCCCAGTGCAGATGCGCCGCCGAGTCCCACCAGGATTCCCGCGATCATTCCGGCCATTGAAGCCATCTGGCTTTTCTTGGATTTTTCGATTATATCGGCGATATGCCGGGCTGAAACATGGGCGATTTCATGAGCCATGATGCCGGCCAGCTCGCTTTCGCTCTCCATTGCCTCAAACAGGCCGGAGAAAATAAAAATATGCCCTGCCGGCCCGGCAAATGCATTAATAGTGTTTTGTTCGATAACGTAGAAATTATATTCAAACGGCTGGGGCGGAAGCCGGGATACTATGTCCTGCCCGAGTTTGTTTACATAATCGGCTATCACGGCGTCATCCACAATAGTGTAATGCGCGCGCACCGTTTTTAGAAATTCCTCCGCCAGTTTTTTTTCCTCTGCAATCGTTAAGGCCCGGGCCGGCGCGACCATGGAGGCGAGCAACATGCAGAGGGTCAAGATAAAGGCAATGATCGGTCTGGTTTTTATCATTTTTGAATAACCGCGCTTTTATCCCTCTGGATTCTGAATTTGCAAATATTAAATTTTGTGTTACATAATATACTATTATGGCACATATTATATGTATTGCAAATCAAAAGGGTGGTGTCGGAAAGACCACGACAGCCATAAACCTGGCGGCCGCCCTGGCCGGTCTCGGCAAAAAGACACTGCTTGTTGATTGTGACCCGCAGGCCAATGCCACCACGGGCTTGGGCATTGACAAGAGCGGGCTGGAAAAAACCCTTTATCACGGCTTAATCGGTCAGGCGGAAGGTAGTGCAATTATCGTTGAAAGCGGGGTTGACCGGCTGTGGATAATGCCTTCACGGGTGGAGCTGATCGGGTTTGAAATCGAGATGATAAATGATGAGACCAGGGAGAGGCTGCTGCAAAATCTGCTTTTGCCTTGCAGCAATTCCTACGATTATCTTCTGCTCGACTGCCCCCCGTCTTTGAGTCTGCTTACCATCAATGCCATGACAGTGGCCCACGGCGTGTTGATCCCCCTACAAAGTGAGTTCTACGCTCTGGAGGGGCTGGGCCAGCTTCTGCAGACGGTCAAGCGAATCAAGCATCGGATGAATCCTTCGTTGAAAATCGAAGGCATATTGTTGACCCTTTTTGACAGGCGGACCAACCTTTCCGGCCAGGTGGCCGAGGATGCGGAAAAATATTTCAAGGAGCAGGTTTTTACAACACGCATACCGCGTGCGGTGCGGCTGGCCGAAGCTCCAAGCTACGGAAAGCCCATTAGTGCATATGCTTCGAATTCCGTTGGGGCTGAAAGCTATACTTCTCTTGCAAGAGAGATTATCGGGAAGCACGAAACACATGAACTCAAAGCATTTGAGAAGACTGCGGGTTAAAAAGGTAAAACAGGGACGGATTTAAATCTATCCCTATGAAAGACAAAGCGCAGGCAATGGGTGACACATGAAAGCCGACGAGACGGGCGTAAGAGGGAAAAAACGGAAGACGGGCCTCGGAAAGGGACTTGATGCGCTTTTCCCGGAAATCGAGAACGGGGCGGGGGGGCGTGAAACCGATTATTTTTCCTGTGATATCAGCTTGATCAAGCCTAATCCATGCCAGCCCCGCAGGCAGTTTGACCAGGAGGATCTCGAAGAGCTCGCAGAATCGGTCCGGGCTCACGGGGTGCTCCAGCCCCTCCTGGTGCGCGAAACCGGCAATGACTACCAGCTGGTCGCAGGCGAGCGGCGGCTGCGTGCCGCCAAAATGGCGGGGCTATACACCATCCCGGTGGTGGTTAAGAGCATAAAAGACGACGAACTTTTGGCCTTTTCCATTATAGAAAATATCCAGAGGGCGGATTTAAACGCCATGGAAGAGGCCGAGGCTTATCAGCGCCTGCTTGACGAATTCGGGCTCACTCAGGATCAGGTGGCCTCCCGCGTTGGCAAAAGCCGCTCTGCGGTGGCCAATTTTCTGCGGCTGAATCATCTTTCGGATGAGGTAAAGGATTATTTGCGCGAAAGAAGCCTTAGCATGGGCCATGCCCGGGCGCTTCTTGCATCCCGCACTCCGGCGGTACAGCGCGAAGCCTGCCGTGCCATATTGGCCAAGGGGCTTTCGGTCCGGGAATCTGAAAAACTGGTTGCCCGTTTGAATAAAGAGAGTCAGGGCGCGGCAAACAGGAATCCCGGGCCACAGGACATTCATATAGCCGGGCTGGAAGAAGATCTGGGGCGCCGTTTCGGCACCAAGGTCAAAATCAAGCGCAGCGGGAAAAAGGGGCGTGTGGAAATAGAGTTCTACGATGACAACGACCTGGACCGGCTTCTGTCCCTGATGCAGTCATGATAAATGGGGCTGCATCTGATTATAGACGGATACAACCTTATTCGCCGTTCCGGGCAGTTAAGTCGGGCCGAAGCAAAAAGTTTGGAGCTGGGCAGACAGGCCTTAATAGACAGGCTGGCAGCCTACAAGCGCGTCAAGGGGCACAAGGTTACAGTGGTTTTTGACGGCGCGGCAAACCGTGATGATTTTTCAAGGAACATTTCAGAGAAAGGTGTTCGGATCCGTTTTTCGCGGTATGGTCAATCTGCAGATGCGGTAATCAAGAAAATGGCGGCCCGCGAAAGGGAAAGGGCTCTTGTGGTAACAGCGGACCGGGCACTTGCAGATGCGGTTACAGTCGTAGGCGCGGCTGCGGTGGAGCCGGAAGTGTTTGAAGAAAAAATGGAAATGGCTGCCCTGATGGAGATAAAGGGCGAGGAGCCGGAAGAAGAAAGCGGCGGGTCAAAGATAACCACACGCAAAAAGGGGCCTTCCAAAAAACCGCCCAAGGCGGGACGCCGTCGTATGCGGAAGGTGAAGAAGCTTTGATATGAAAAACATATGCGTCATAGACGGGCAGGGGGGCGGCATCGGAGCCACCATCATAAAGCGCTTAAGGATACTGTTTGAAGAAGAAGTCGATATTGTGGCCCTCGGCACAAACGCCATTGCCACTGCCCAGATGTTAAAGGCGCGTGCAAACCGGGGCGCATCCGGGGAAAATGCCATCGTGCAGACCGTGCCCCGTATGGATGTAATAATCGGGCCGGTAGGAATCGTCATGGCAAACGCCATGATGGGTGAGGTCAGCCCTAAGATCGCAGAAGCCGTTGCCTCAAGCGATGCTCCGAAGCTGCTGGTACCGCTTTCCCAGGAAAATCTGGTGATAGTGGGCGCTTCAAGTCAGCCGTTGCCTCACCTGCTCGATGTCTTGATAGATGAACACCTGGCGCCTATGTTCGGCCCAGCAAATACAAAGCAGGATGGATTAAGCGATGTGTGAAGCCAATGCATATCTGATAAAAGGAGATGACCAGGAACTGGTCATGGAGGCCGTTGACACCATTGAGCCGGAAGACGGCGGTTTTAAGCTGGTCAACATTTTCGGGGAGCAGAAATTTATCAGGGCTACGATTCATTCGCTTTCCCTGGTTGATCACAAGGTCTTTTTTAAGAAGAATGAACCCTGAGGTTAAGCCTGGCTTTTACCGGAAGCTGTTGTAAAATCTATGAAGATTGTCACTGCAAGGACTGCCGGGTTCTGCATGGGAGTGCGCCGTGCGGTGGAACAGGCCCTGGACTCGGCAAACCGGCGTAAAGGACCAATCTATACCTACGGCCCGCTGATTCACAACCCCCAGGTCCTGTCCATACTGGAGCAGAAAAACATTTCGGTTCTGGAGCGGATCCCGGAAGCGGGAACCGGAACGGTGATAATACGGGCCCACGGGGTGCCGCCGCGGGATCAGGAGGCGTTAAAACAGGCCGGCTTTCATGTCATAAACGCCACCTGCCCCCGGGTAATCAAGGTTCAGTCAATTATCGCAAGGCATGCCCGCCGGGGCTATGCCGTGATAATAGTGGGCGACCGTGAACACCCCGAGGTTCGCGGTCTGCTGGGATATGCAGAAGATAAGGGGCATGTGGTCGATTCCTTTGAAGAGATAGAAGCGCTTCCCGCGTTGGAAAACGCCATAATAGTGGCCCAGACCACCCAGAACACCGCGTTCTTTGACCGGGTGCGCATGTGGGCGCAGGAAAAACACCCGCAATACATGGTTTTTAACACTATCTGCGATTCCACGGAAAAACGCCAGGCCGAGGTCCAGGCGCTTGCCGCAGAGGTTGAGGCAGTGGTTGTGGTCGGTGGATACAACAGCGGCAACACCCGACGGCTTGTGGAAATTGCCGGTCAGTCCGGCAAAAAGACCGTGCAAGTGGAAAAAGCGGAAGAACTGCCTGTAGAAGAGCTTAGTCAATGCCGCAATATCGGTATTACCGCGGGCGCTTCCACGCCCAACTGGATCATACGGCAGGTTATGCAGCACCTGGAAAACCGCACGAGAGGAAAAGACGGAAAGGCCGGGAGATGGGCCTGTATGCTTGTGCGGGGCCTCATGCTTTCAAACCTTTATCTGGCTCTGGGTGCCGCCTGCCTTGCCGGGGCCGGGACATGGCTGCAGAGCGCACCTGTCAGGATTCATTATCTGGTGCTCGCGGGGCTGTATACTCTTTGCATGCATACTTTGCATCACATGTTTGACCGGACAGCGGATCGTTACAACGATCCTGAACGGGCGGAATTTTATCACAACTACAGGTTTGCCTTAACAGCCCTGGCGGCCGCTTCTGGTATCGGGGGGTTGGCCGTGGCATGGATATTGGGTCCGCTTGTTTTTGCGATCCTTTTGTTTATGAGCTTTCTGGGAGTGGTGTATAATTTCGAGCTTGAGGGCCCCTGGGCGGGTATCGGAAAAATCTCGCTACTAAAACGGATTCCGGGGTCCAAAACTTTTCTGGTAACAGTAGCCTGGGGGGTTCCGGCTGCGCTGTTTCCGGCGCTGGATGCATACGGAGGAATCGGAGTACCCGGCGCAATCGTTTTTGCATGGATTTGTGCGCTGGTTTTTGTGCGCACTTCCTTTTTTGATATAATTGATATGCAGGGAAGCCGCATTGTCGGCAGGGAAACCATTCCCATTCTTCTTGGTGAAAAGAGGACCATGAATCTGTTAAAAGCCGTGCTTGCAGCAGCGGTTCTGTTTTTGCCCGTATCCGCGGCACTCGGCGTCCTTTTTCCTGCAGCATCGGTGCTTAGCTTGTCTCCGGCTGCCATGCTTTTGTTTCTCTATATCCACGAACGAACTAGTCGTTTTTGGGGCATATGGCGAGGGGTTATCATGGAAAGCCATTTTATTCTAGCAGGTATTTTGGTGCTGCTTTGTGCGTATGGAGGATCGTAAATGGAAGATGAACCGGTCAGTATACCGATTACCGGCGAACTTGACCTGCATACTTTCAAACCTTCCGAAGTCGAGGCCTTGTTAGAGGACTACTTTGAGGCCTGTCTCAAAAAAGGTATTCACTCTGTGCGAATCATTCACGGCAAGGGCACCGGCAAACTTAAAAAAAAGGTGCATGCAGTTCTGTCCCGCAATCGCATGGTGCAGAGTTTTTCCCAGGCACCGGAGAGCGCCGGCGGCTGGGGCGCCACCAGAGCATGGCTGGAACCGTCCCGCCAGAGCGGATCCTGATGCAGGAATCCGGGCACATTTATGCCGTTATTACAGGAGATTTTATCGGTTTTTCCGATTTGGATCTCGAGGTGCGCCGGTCAATGCCTCGAGCCATGGCTCAGGCCGCGCACTTTGTCCGGACCGTTCTGCCGGGTGTAATGTCCAAGGATATCGCGGTTTTCCGCGGGGACAGCTGGCAGGCATTGCTTGATGATCCGGTGTATGCGCTGCGTATCGCTCTTATTATCCGAGCCCGCATACTCTCTTCTCTTGGTGACTCTTTGCCGGATACCCGCATGGCGATCGGTGTGGGCCCGGTGGATTATGTTGACGAAGCGCAGGTCTCCGCCGGAGACGGGCCGGCATTCAGGCGTTCAGGAAAGATGCTTGAAAGCATGACTTATTTGCGGAATTCCGGGCTGCTTCGTTATTGCAATCCCGACGTCACCCATGAATACTTGGTTGATGCCCTGGTGCGCACGGCAGGTGCATTGAGCGGCAATTGGCGTCCTCTTCAGGCAAGAGCTGTTCTGGGAATACTCCAGGGAATGAATCGGGCAGAAATTGCTGAAAACTGGCCCGCCCCTGTTTCCCGGCAGGCGATTTCAAAACACTTGAAAAACGCTTGCTGGGCCGCGGCTCTTCATGGGCTGGAGGCGTTTGAGCGCATACATGGAGCAACTTTATAAGGTTTATGTTAGCTTTTAAACCTTATAAAGTTGTCAGGTATGTTTCTTTGTGCCCCCAGGAGTCATGACCACGCGTAATCCCAGATAATTGCCGTTGAAATCAGGGCTGACGCTTGCCCTGTAACTGCAGCGCAGTTCGCGGGGAAAATTGCACCAGCTGCCTCCCCTTATTACCCTCCGGGGGCCTTCTTTTGAGAATATAGGGTTTTTGTATTCGTGATATCTATAGGCTTCTTCATTATAGGTGTCTGCACACCATTCATAAACATTTCCGGACATATCGTAGAGATTCAGGCCGTTTGGCGCGAGCCTGCCAACAGGGTGAGTGGCCATGCCGCTGTTTGCCGAATACCAGGCAATCTTTTCCGGCGGATTGCCGCCGGCGTATTTTTCCCGTCTGCCGCCGCTTCTTGATGCGTATTCCCATTCGGCTTCAGTGGGCAGCCGGAAATGATATCGTCCCTTGTTAATGGCGGTGAGTTTTTGAATAAAGTCCCTGGCATCATTCCAACTGACCTGCTCTACCGGATAATCACCACCTTTTTTGAACCATGACGGGTTTTTGCCTCGTACCTTGTACCAGAGCATGCCGGTCATGACCTTTTTCCAGTGTTCCTGTGTGACGGGGTACTTGCCTAGCCAGAATCCGTCCAAAAAAACCTCGTGTAACGGCAATTCGTCCTTGTTGCCCTCTCCGTCCCAGGTGCCGCTTCCCATTTGAAACACCCCGGTAGGGACCCAGACAAAGACCATGCCTACGGCCGGATCCACCCAGTTGTCGCCGGGCTTGTGAAGTCCATAGGATCCGTTCCGGCTATTGGTATTTGCCTGTGCGTTTTGACGGCTGCCGTTTGCTCGTCCTGCGGTGCCGCTGTCTCGTACGGAGGTTAAAGCGGGTTCTATATTAAGTTTTGGCCCGGGGGCTTCCGTATCCGTAGTGCCGTCCGACGACTGTTTTCCTGCGGGAGAAATTGTTTTGCTGTTGCCTCTTAAGTACTCCAGGATGGCCTTAAAATCTTTGGGGCGATCCTCGGGTCTGAAGTTTAAGCAATGACTGATTAAAATCTGGGTTCGAAAAGGGATGTTCGACCTTGTAAACTCCAGTTCCTGTTCTTTTATCCTGCGAAGCCGCTCGGTGAAATTCTCTTGTTCATAAGGAAGAGAGCCGGACCAGATGAAATAGCTGACAAATCCATATGAAAAGATCAGGCTTGCAATCCCCGCTGTTCTGCTGTGAGTAATTAGCTCCGGAGCCGACCAGTTGGGAGTGAACTGGGCATTGCTGGCGGTAGAAGTGCTGCTGATGCGCTGCAGTCCTCCCAGGTCTCCTATGACCAGCTTGTTGTTCTGGTTGACAAGCAGATTGGATGGCTTGAGATCCTTTACTATAAATACGTCTCCTGCACGGTCGGAAAGCCGGTTTAAAATTTCGGCAAGTTCTGTCATCAGGCCTTCCGCGCTCTCGGGTGGAAGCGGGAAATGATCCAGCACGCGGTCAAGAAGGTTATAGGGGCAGAATTCCATTAAGATAACCAGGTATGCCCGGGCCCCTTGTTTGGATACCTGCTTGTCCACCAGATGGAAGTCGTAGATTTCGATTACCCCTTCGCCCTTGATTTTGTGGTAGTATTCCTGGATGGCGTAGAAGTCGTGGGATATCTTGGAGTCAAGATCGCCGGGGGTGCGGTAGGAAAGCGAGCGCTCTATCATGATCGGCACCACCTTGACTGCGCGTTCCTTTAAGTTGTCCTTTACGTGATATACCACCCCGTAGACGCCGGAGCCGATTTTCCGGACAATTTCATAGGTTGGAAGGCATTTTTTTATGATGTCCTGCATCCGGGTTTTCGTTTCCCTCCGCTGACATGGGAAAGATTTAAAATCTGTTCCCGCGCATGGCTGTTTTTATTCCCAAATCCGGGCAATAATGAAACTGGTGTTGTCGGTCAAGCCCTTTTTTCTGGCCGCCTCGACAAGCCTTGCCCCGTTTTTAACCGGCGCCTCTGCCAGCACTCTGTGGATTTCCGCATCAGACATGATATCGGTCAACCCGTCGGTGCACAGAAGATATGCACAGGATGTATCATGTCGGTGTTCCTTGATGTATGCATTCCTTATGGACCACACGTGCTTGAATGCGGGTCCTATACCGAAGTCTATCATGTGTTTTAATGGATGCATGGAGGCGCTTTCCGCATTCATCATGTGCTGGTCGACAAGGTCCTGGACCAGGGAATGATCGTGGGATAAACATTCTATGGATTCATCGGTAATTTTGTATACCCGGCTGTCACCGGCATTGAATATAAAGGTTTTGTCGCCGCAGGCTGCGATCCCGGCAAAGGTGGTACCGCTGTGGGGCGGCAGACTTTGTTCTGCCGCAGACTGGAGATCAAGCAGAAACCGCTGGATAAACTCTCCGGAGATGTTTGCGGGCCAGTCAAATTTTTCGGTTCTTTGACAGGCAAAATGGCTGGCCTTTTCTCCCCCCTGGTGACCGCCCATTCCGTCGCATACGGCAAGCAGAATACGGTCGGCGGCTATGGGGTTTTCGCGGCTTAGCAGATCCGCCTGAAGCACCCCGCTTCCGTCTGTTATGCAGTCTTCCTGACGGCTTCTCGGGCCGATCATCATGGCTGAAAATATTCGGCATTCCATACTATATGCATCATGGCAAAATCGGGTCAAATATTCAATGAAATAAAAAAGGGTTTATTTGAGAATGCCGGTCTTTTTCAGATGCCGGGCATAGATGCAGACAGCAAGAAGGATAATATATCCGAGCCCGTATCCGAGTATCATTTCCATGTTGGCGCTGCCGCCGCCGCCGGATATCGCATTTGAAAGAGGGGTCTCAAAGAACATCTGTAGCGCAATTTTTGCGGCCAGCAGACCGGAGAAGATTGCAAATGCGATTCTGCGCATCAAAAAAAGGCTTACGGCTCCTGCAATATTGGCCGCAGGCAGAATTCCCCACAAAGATGAGCGCATCAGGTCGTCCAACGAGGCGATCTCCCTGGCCGGCCCCGCTCCCTGGGTATGGATTATAAGCGCCATGGCAATGGCCATAAGCCCAGATATGCCGAAGCCGAAGTAGAATATTGATATGACCCATATCCAAACCGGACGGCGCTTTTTCTGGTTTTGTTCCATCATGGCCGTTGCTTTACGGTTTCAATAACTGTTATCCGCAAGTCTCCTCTAGTGGGCTGCTCCCTGTGCTGCTCCTGAAATATCGGCTGCGCCGGCTTCAAATACCTGTCGCGCCGTTTCCAGCAGGTCGGGTGGAAATCCCACCATTTTGAACATTACGCCGAAGGCCAGTGTCCAAATCACCACCAGCGAGATCACCCACAGGACGAATCCGTACTTGATAAAATCGATCGGAGCAATGGCTTTTTCTCCGGTATCCGGATAAGTGCCCAGGCCGTATACAATCGCGTTGTTAGGGGTCCCCACGATCAGGAAATGGGCAAAAGAGGTGGCAAAAGCTACTGCCATTCCCGACGCCCACGGCTCGCCGACATGTCCGGACATGATGCCCATGGGAATTACGATGGGCCCAAGAAGAGCTGTGGTTCCGGCATCTGACATAAAGTTTGTCATTATTCCGGAAAAAGAAGAGAGCCCTACCCATAGACCGAAGCCCTGGCTCATGCCGGCATAGCTCAAAATTCCCATTACGCTCTGGGCCAGCCATACGGCGGCTCCTGTTTCCTTTAAAAGCGCACCAAGTGTTAAGGCTCCGCAGTACATAAACCAGGCGTCCCAGGAAATGCCTCCCAGGATCTTGTTCCATGCTGTGGTTCTGAATATTACCGGGATTATAAGGGCAAGCAGGGCAGGGCCGCCAAGCCCTAGATCTCCGAAAATCCAGAGCCCCAGTATAATAATCAACATGGCAAAGGTTACATATTCCTCGTATTTCATGGCCCCCATTCTGCGGGTTTCTTCTTTCATGGCAGAAAGGCCTGGTGTCAGATTCTTGTAGCGCAGTTTCCTGCTGAAAAATACGATCATGTATACCGCTACGATCAGCCCGAGCACCGGAACCATAGGAAAGCCGTAGGTCATCCAGGTAAAAAAATCCATGGGGACGTCATAACCCTGCCAGAATCCCATCATGATTACGTTTCTGCCACCTGCAGCAGGTGAGCCTACCCCGCCCACGTTGAGCGAAAAACAGAGTGCGAAAAGCAGAAACTTTGCAAGATTCGGATCGTGATCTATCCTGCCGCCCTGGCTGCTTTCTGATACCACACCGAAATAAACCGCCATCATCACGGGAGTCATAAAGGCGCACATGGCATGAGCTGAAATAAAAGAACCAATGACTGCCATGCTGATACATAAAACGAATATCGGCATGTAAAATCCCTTTGTCCACCCCAGAATCCATGTGGCCAGTCTTTTGTGCAGGCCAACGTCAACAACCGCCACCCCCATTGCCAGCACGCCGAGTAAAAAAAGCGGGGCATCGCCGGCAAATGTTTTGCCGATCATACCCCGCGGAAGAAGCTGGAGAAAATATGCAAGAAGCGGCATGAGTATTCCTGTCAGGCCGATGGGGATGGCCTCTGTGGCAAAAAAGATAATAGCCATGGGAATAATGCCAAGTACGGTCATGGCTTTGTCTGCGGCATGCACCACATCATCTGCTATGCCCCAGTCTATCATTTTTGCGGCAATGCCCTGCTCCTCTATTATTTCAACCAGGCTTTGAGGAGTGGGCAGTATGAATCCAACCACCACGAAAAATGCCAGTCCCACAATCAGCCACAGGGTTTTGTTGGCGAGAATTCCGCTCTGGCTCTGGTTTTTGGTTTCATGACTCATATATGGACTCTCCTTTTTTCCGGTTCAACTCCGGTTATCCGCTTTCATCCCGTCCCCGTCTTATAGATTGCATTCCTTCATAGCATCAACGATTTGCTTGAATACGTCGGTCAGGCGCAGGATGCCAACAATTTTGCCCCGCCGGTCTGTGGCTAAAAGCGACTGATGGTGCCCCATGACCAACTGGTGGATGGCCAGGTCCAGGGAATCGCCCTCTTTTACGTATTCGCCTTCCTGAGGGACATACATGCAGTTTTTGGCTTTCATTCGCGTGGCTTTTTTGCACAGATCCATCATTGGTTTGTCCCAGAGCGCAAATTGCCGGACCATATTGCGCATAAATTCCTGGCTAAAGCCGCTTGCGGTTATATGCCCTGAATCGCCTGCTGCAGCCTGCTTGTACTTTGGCTCCAGGCTGCGCAGGATATCGAGCTGGCTTAGCTTGCCCACGATTCTTTCTTTGTCGTCATAGACCAGGATGGCTCTGTGCAGGTATTTTCTGTCAGCCCGGCTGTATTCTTCCTGTGCCTTTTCCAGAGCCATTACCGCTTCAAACAGGGTGGAATCCTGATGGATGGTTGCATATTCTTTCAGCGGGACCATAATTTCCCTGACAGTAATCTGTTTCATTCCAAGCCCCCACTACCTTTGATTTTCTGTATTTTTTTCATTTTTTTGGAGTAAATCGTTCCGTATTTATAAATACTGAAAAGATGGATCTACTAGAGTTTTGTTTTATTGTCCAGTTTTTTTGATCCCGGTTGTTTGAGCTGTTTTTTTACATATCTGGCTGGAAATTCCGGATGCGTAAGATAGGGCCGCATGTTTGAGTTAAAATCGGTCAGCAGGGTTGCAAATACTTCAGATTTTGCCCGCCTGTCGATAAAATATCGCTGCTTTGTATATTCCCAGGTGACCGGATCGCCAAGGGTTTCACGGACTTCGTCTTCAGGGGGGAGCCCGCCTGTGGTGCCGGTACCATAAAGGTTTTCAACCGGAAATTCCATTCGCACAAAGAGCG
>JAIPDT010000034.1 GCA_021737545.1 Desulfobacteraceae bacterium | reverse complement strand
GCGGTTTGTCAGGATTTTTTGCAAACATGACCCTGTTTTGACCCGAAATGACAATCGCCCCGTCATCCCGGCCCAGCATTCCGGAGACCTTGTCCCACCTTCCGGCAAATGCGGGACCCGGGAAAAAAAGCATCACTGCGGCGGCAAACACGGCAGATGTGAAAAGAAAAGATTTCATGGAAATTTTTTTTACGTGCAGCTTATGAATCGGGCCTGCTTTCAACAATAAGGGTTACAGGCCCGTCATTTACCAATCCGACATCCATCATAGCCTGAAACCGGCCGGTTTCAACATAAACGCCTTTTTTCCGGACCGCCTCCGCAAACCGCAGATAAAATGATTTAGCCTTTTCCGGGTCTGCGGCTTTTACAAAAGACGGACGTCTTCCTTTGCGGCAGTCGCCGAGCAGGGTAAACTGGGATACCACCAGCATTTGTTTTCCGGTATCCAAAAGGGATCGGTTCATCTTTCCCTTCTCATCGGCAAAGATGCGCAGATTAACCACCTTGTCTGCAACATAGGTGATATCAGCCTCGCTGTCCGATTCCGCGACTCCGAGCAGAACCAGCAAACCGGGCCCGATGCTGCCCGCGGTTTGGCCTTCCACTGTAACCGATGCGTTTTTGACCCGCTGTATAACTGTAATCATATAAAAAAAGTTGAAAGGTTCAAGTTACAAGGTTCAAGGCTGTAAGAGATATATGCTTCATCCGATAACGATGTCAAGGAAAACCCCCGTCAAATTCCTTGACATATTTTGTCAAATTGGCATAAATTATAAAACTTTTTAAGTAACTTTTCGTTCAGGCGCTAACTGGATACAGAGGATACAATATATGGATTATAAAAAGACCCTGAACCTTCCGCAGACCGGTTTTCCCATGAAGGCCAGCCTGGCGGCAAGGGAGCCGGAACAACTGAAAAAATGGGAAGATGAAAACATATACGAACTGATCCGGAAACAATCCAGGGACAGGCAGCCTTTTATTCTTCATGACGGGCCGCCCTATGCCAACGGAAATATTCATATCGGCACGGCGTTAAACAAGATATTAAAGGATATGGTGGTCCGCTGCAGGCAAATGGCGGGTTTTAATGCCGAATACGTGCCCGGGTGGGACTGTCACGGCCTGCCGATCGAGCATAACGTGGACAAGTCCCTGGGGCCGAAAAAAAAGTCCATGTCCAGTTCTCAGATCAGGCAGGAGTGCAGAAAGTACGCGGAAAAATATATTGACGTACAGCGCAATGAGTTCAAGCGCCTCGGCGTGATGGGTGAGTGGGACAATCCTTATCTGACGATGAATTATGCTTATGAAGCTGAAATCGCCCGTCAGTGCTGCAAATTTGCCTTAAACGGAAGTCTTTTCCGCAGCAAAAAGCCCATATACTGGTGCTGTTCTTGCAGCACCGCCCTGGCTGAAGCCGAAATCGAGTACGGGGATGAACCCTCTCCCTCAATCTTTGTCGCATTGCCTTTTGCAGACGATCCCGCCGGCATTGACTCCGCACTTGCCGGAAAAAAGGTATCGGTCGTGATATGGACCACCACGCCCTGGACGCTGCCGGCCAACCTTGCGGTGGCCCTCCATCCGGACTTTAAGTATGCCGCGGTTGAAACCGCGGAACGTGGGGTGCTCATTATGGCACGCGACCTTTTAGATAACTGCATGCAGATCTTCGGTATCAAAGATTACAGAATCATTGCAGACATTGAGCCTGCGGCCATGGAAAACATGCGCTTGCGCCATCCCTTTATAGACCGGACATCTCTTGTGGTGCTGGCACGGCACGTAACCCTGGAAGCGGGAACCGGTTGTGTTCACACCGCGCCCGGCCATGGAAGAGAGGACTATGAGCTCGGCCTTAAATACGGCCTTGACGCGTATTCGCCCATAGATGACAAGGGCCGTTTTACAGAAGAAGTCCCGGAATATGCCGGGCAGTTTGTTTTCGCAGCAGACCCCGGGATCATCCGGCGTCTTGAAACAGACGGAAAACTTCTTGCTTCCGGGGAGATGACCCATTCCTATCCCCACTGCTGGCGCTGTAAAAAACCGGTAATTTTCCGCGCCACCCCCCAGTGGTTTATCTCCATGGATCGGACCGGACTGCGGCAAAAAGCCCTGGAAGCTATAGATACCGTGCAGTGGATTCCCGCATGGGGCAGGGAGAGGATCTACAGCATGATCCGGCATCGGCCGGACTGGTGCGTTTCGCGTCAGCGGGCCTGGGGAGTGCCCATTACAATGTTTTACTGCGCGGACTGCGGCGGGCTTGTTATAAACGATGAAATCACCGACAGAGTCTATTCTTTGTTTTTGGAGCACGGTGCGGATATATGGTTTGAAAAGGATGCCGGTTTTTTCCTGCCCGGGGATACAGTCTGTCCTGAATGCGGAGGCACCGCATTTGAGAAGGAAACCGACATCCTTGACGTCTGGTTTGATTCAGGAGTAAGCCATGCAGCGGTCCTGGATGCAAGAGACAACCTTACCTGGCCGGCGGACCTTTATCTGGAAGGCTCGGACCAGCACCGGGGATGGTTTCACAGCTCGCTTTTAACCGCCTCGGAGTTAAAGGGAGCGGCCCCTTACCGGGCTGTTCTCACTCACGGCTTTGTGGTGGACGGCGAGGGAAAAAAGATGTCTAAATCCCAGGGCAACGTGATCGCTCCCAAAAAGGTAATCGATAAGTACGGCGCCGAAATCCTGAGGCTGTGGGTGGCATCGTCGGATTACAAGGACGATGTCAGGATATCGGAAAATATCTTAAAACAATTAAGCGACGCCTACCGCAGGATCAGAAACACCTGCAGGTTCATGCTCGGAAATCTCTATGATTTCGACCCCGAAACCGACAAAACAGAATTATCGCAAATGAAGGATATGGACCGGTTTATGCTACACCGGCTCCAGGAGCTGCTCTCGCGCTGCAGGCGGGCCTACGACGCCTATGAGTTTCACGTGGTTTATCACTGCCTGTATAATTACTGTACCATTGATCTTTCGGCTGTATATCTCGATGTGTTAAAAGACCGGCTTTATACGTCACCTCCCGGGTCTGCCAACCGAAAAAGCGCACAGACAGCGATGTTTTATACCCTTGATGCCTTAACCAGAATCATGGCCCCGATCCTGTCTTTTACTGCAGAAGAACTCTGGTCGTTTATGCCGCGGTGGGAGGGCATGGAACAGAGCGTGCACCTGGCCTGTTTTCCTGAAACAAGCACCGATTTCAGAGACGAGGTCCTTGCCGGAAAATGGGAAACGCTTCTTAAAATCAGGGGAGAGGCAACCAGGGTAATGGAAACCGCCCGGGCGCAAAAAGTTATAGGCCATTCCCTGGACGCTGCCCTTAGCCTGGCTGCCGCCGGCGAGCTCTACCGGCTGCTCGAATCCTACAGATCGGATTTGCGGGCGTTTTTCATTGTCTCCTCTGTTTCGCTTATACCCATAGAAGAATCTGATAACTCATTTGCCGGGACATCCCTGGAAGGCCTCAAAATCCGAGTGGAGCAGTCTTTGGCGGAAAAATGCCCGCGCTGCTGGGTTCACGACCCAACCGTGGGCACAGACAGCCGATATCCTGAAATCTGCAGCAGATGCAGCAGCGCACTTGAAGAGACAGAGTGCTAAGACGGCGTAAAAGTATGGATTTTGTAAAGAGACACGGGCTTTTTATCTGTGCCGCAGTCGGGACAATAGCCGCGGATCAGGCGACGAAATGGGTTATAGTAAATTGGGTGCCCCTTTATGAAACCATCAAAGTAATTCCCGGTTTCCTGGACATTGTTCATTACCGGAACCCCGGCGGAGCATTCGGGATTTTCGCATCGAACGGCGGCTTTTTCATGGCCTTGGCATTTCTGGCAATTACGATCGGCGCCCTCTGCCTTATCCTTTACCTGTATTCCCGGACTCCGCGTGAAAAGCCGCTTTTTGCCGCGGCTCTCGCGCTCGTATTCGGGGGCGCCGCGGGCAATCTGATAGACAGGCTGAGGTTTGGAAATGTTGTGGATTTTATAGACGTATATGTCTCGGATTATCACTGGCCCGCATTCAACCTTGCAGACAGCGCCATTACCATCGGTATGATCATCTTTGCTGGATACGTGATTTTCAAAAAAGCGCCTCTATAGCGTCCGGGGGTTGCTCCTTTACAAAAAAACATGATCCGGAGTTTTAATTATGTTTCCCGTGATATTCGAGTTCGGAAAATTCACCCTGTATACCTACGGCTTCTTTATAGCTCTCGGAGTGCTGGCCGCGGTGTTTTTTGCCCGGCACGAAGCAAAAAGGCTCGGGCTTGATCCGAACCGGATAACAGACCTGTGTTTTTACCTGGTCATTGCAGCGATCCTGGGCTCCCGCCTCTTCTTTGTATTGCTGAACTACGAGTACTACATGGAAGCCCCCCTGGAGGTGTTTAAGATATGGAGCGGAGGGCTGGTGTTCTACGGCGGATTCATCGTGGCTTTTGCAGTTGCTCTCGTCTTGGTCCGGGTATACGGGCTTGCCCTTGGCAAGACCGCAGATATTGCCGCATTGGCGATTCCGCTGGGACACTTTTTCGGAAGGCTGGGGTGTTTTTCAGCCGGTTGCTGCTACGGCAAGACCTGCGAGCTGCCCTGGGCCGTAACATTTTCACACCCCGAATCCCTGGCACCTCTAAATGTGCCTGTTCATCCCACGCAGCTTTATTCCGCCGCCGCCAACTTGTTTATCTTCCTGGTTCTGCTGGCGCTTCGGAAAAAAAAGCGATTTCACGGCCAGGTATTTTTGTTATACCTGCTGCTCTACGGTGTGCTCCGTTCATTTATAGAAATATTCAGGGGGGATGACCGTGGGGGATTTGTTATGCATGTTTTTTCGGTTTCCCAGGCACTAGGTCTGAGTGTGGCGTTTTTTTCTTTTGTGGTCCTGGTCTTTCTTGCAAAAAAAACACCGCGCGGGTAAGCTTTTATGGCGGAAATTTCTTATATTGAGATGGATCCGCATATCCGTACCTGCCGTAAAAACGGTTTTGCCGGGCTTTATCTGGTATACGGGGATTCGTACCTGCGGCAGCGCGCTATTGGAGCGGTTGTGGCCGAACTTTTGCCGGACCCGGATCTGCGATCCGTTTATCTGGAAACCGTGGATGCCGCGGAAGACGGAGGGGCCGGCGATGCGGTTGAGCGGGCCGGTACCTACTCTTTTTTTCCCGGCCCTAAGGTGGTGGAATTAAAGATCGGAGACCTTGCAAAGCAGACCACAGACGATGCGGAGATACTCAAATCCGGGATCAAAAGGGGGTTTCCAAAAAACCATTACCTGATTATCGAGTCGGGCAATGTTGACAAGCGCACCGGTGTGTACAAGGCCATAAAAAACAGCGGCACGGTGGTGGACTGCACTGTACCGGCAGGTGACAGAAAGGCGGAACGGGAGGTACGGGCAAAGATTCTTCAACACCTGGCCGGGCAGAGTATGGCAGGGCACGGCAAATCTCTTGACAGGCAGGCGTTTGAAAAGATTTGCGATCTGATCGGACCTGATCCCGGAAGCTTTGTCGCAGCCATTGACAAGCTCGCACTTTTTGTAAAAGACCGTTCCCGTATTACAGCCGATGACGTACAGGCGGTTCTTGCCCAAAGCAGGGAAGATCCGGTGTATATGTTTACAGGCGCTCTGGCCGAAAAAAACGCTGATAAAACTCTGTATTATCTGGACTCTCTTCTTGCAGCGGGTTTTCATTACGTACAGCTTTTAACAGCCATGACCAATCAGATCCGCCGGCTGGCCGCTGTAAAGGGATTTGTTTCCGGTGCCCGGGGGCGCCAATGGGAGCCGGGGATGCCGTTTGAACGCTTTAAAAAGCAGGTCATGCCCGCGGTTGCTGAACACGACAAGGCGGTTTCCGAATTTGCGGGAAAAATCAAAGAAAACCTTCAGGCCGGATCTTCAACCGATATGGTGATCGCCAGGAACCCCAATAATCCGTACCCGGTTTACCAGAATTTTATCCAGGCCGACCGTTTTAAAGCCCATGAGATAGACCGTGGCATGGATTTGTTCCACCGGGCCGACGTAAAGCTTAAAAGCACCGGACACTCGCCAAGATCCGTGCTGGAAGCAACAATCCTTGAAATCTGCCGCAAACCGGAATCATGACGCAGACTTCCGACCGCTCCATTCATGAATACATCCGTTCATTGAAACAATCCGTGCAGTTTGGAAGTCAGGTTGTTTATCACACCTCCATGCCAGAAAAGCCGGCCGGGTATGCGGATGCGCAAACCGGCCCCTTAATTTCAGGGCTGCTCGGGGAAATCGGCATAGACGCCCTGTATACACACCAGCAGCAGGCAATTTCCCTGATCCGGGAAAACCGGCATGTTGTGGTCTCCACGCCCACTTCAAGCGGCAAAACCCTTATATACAACCTGCCGGTGCTTGAACGGATCATGGCCCGGCCCGGGGCAAAGGCTCTTTACCTGTTTCCGCTCAAGGCACTGGCTCAGGACCAGCTCCGCACTTTCTACGAAATGGCAGCCGGCTGCCGCGGGTTTGCACCTACAGCGGCGATATACGACGGGGACACCACCGCATGGCGTCGGAAAAAAATTCGGCAAACCCCGCCAAACGTAATCATGACCAACCCGGAAATGCTGCATTTGGCATTTCTCGCCCATCACGAAAAGTGGAGTGAGTTTCTGGCGGGCCTTGAGTTTGTGGTCATAGACGAGGTACATACCTACCGCGGTATCCTGGGCTCACACATGGCACAGGTTCTGCGCCGGTTCAGGCGCATATGTTCACAATACGGAGCTGATCCGGTATTCGTCTTCAGCTCGGCCACGATCGGCAACCCTGCAAATTTAAGTTCGGCTCTTACCGGCCTGGAGGTCAATGCAATCCAAAAAGCCGGAGCGCCCGAGGGAAAGCGCCACCTTTTGTTTATAAATCCCGCGGACAGCCCCGCGCATACCGCCATACAGCTTTTAAAGGCTGCTTTGCACAGGGGGCTTCGCACAATTGTTTACTGCCAGTCCAGAAAGATGACCGAGCTGGTCGCCATGTGGGCGGGCAGTCAAAAGGGGGCTTTTGCCGGAAAGATAAGCGCCTACAGGGCGGGTTTTCTGGCAGAGGAACGCCGGGATATAGAGCAGAAGCTATTGTCGGGCGAGCTGCTTGCGGTCATATCCACAAGCGCCCTGGAACTGGGAATTGATATCGGGGATCTGGATCTGTGCATTCTGGTCGGATATCCCGGCACCGTGATGGCAACCCGCCAGCGCGGCGGCAGGGTCGGCAGAAGCGGCAGGGATGCGGCCATAATCATGATAGGCGGCGAAGACGCACTGGATCAGTATATAATGCGCCATGCGGACAGTTTCATAAACATGCCCGCCGAATCCGCCATGGTTAATCCGCAAAACCCGGATCTTCTTGAAAAACACTTGGTCTGCGCCGCAGTCGAGCACCCTCTGGAAGCAAATGATGGTTTTTTTTCAGGCGAAATGTTCAACGCCTGCCTTGCAAGACTGACCAAAAGAGGTGAACTTCTTTGCAGCGAGGACGGGAGCGTCTACTATGCCGCTGCCAAACAGCCCCACAGGCATATCGACCTGCGGGGATCAGGGGCCAGATACAACATTATAGACGGCAAATCAGGGGAGAACCGCGGGGAAGTAGACGCTTTCAGGGCTTTTCGGGAAACCCACCCGGGCGCGATTTACCTGCATCTGGGAGAGACTTTTAAAGTTGATCGGCTTGATCCGGAGACAAGGACGGTAACAGTATCCAAAGCCAGACCCAACTATTATACCAGGGTGCGGGCAAGCAAGCAGACCGAAATTCTGGAAGAATATTCCTGGAAAAAACTGGGCAACACCCGGGTGGGCTTCGGCAGATTAAGGGTCACTGACCAGGTCACGGGATATGAGAAAAGACAGATCAGGGACAGAAAACGCATAAACATTTTCCCCCTGGATCTTCCGCCGCAGATATTTGAAACCGAGGGGTTATGGTTTTCCGTTCCCGGCACGGTCCAGGAAAAGACCGAAAACAAACAGATGCACTTTATGGGCGGCATCCATGCGGTCGAACATGCGGCAATCGGCATCTGTCCTCTTTTTATCCTATGCGACAGAGACGATCTTGCAGGGATTTCCACACCGTTTCACCCCCAGGTCAAAAGCGCGGCAGTATTTGTCTATGATTCTTTTCCAGGGGGGATAGGCCTGTGCAGAAGCGCTTATGCAAGGGCGGATGAACTGCTGGAGCAAACTCTTAAAATTATATCAGACTGTGAGTGCAAAACAGGATGCCCCGCATGCGTTCACTCGCCCAAGTGCGGTTCCGGAAACCGTCCCATAGACAAGACAGCCGCTGAATTTATCCTTAAAGCCCTGACTGATGCGGCCGGAAAAGAACAAGACAAAGACCCGGATAACAGCTCTGATGAAAAAGAACCGCGGATCACGGAAACCGAATCGGTAAAAACCCCGCGGGAAACCAAATCCAAAGCCATTCCCGCCTGCACAGACAGTTACGGGGTTCTCGACATAGAGACCCAGCTCAGCGCCGAAGAAGTAGGCGGCTGGTCCAATGCCCGTCTGATGGGGGTATCATGTGCCGTGCTCTACGAGGCTCAAGAGGATAATTTCCTGGTTTTCCGCGACCATGAAATCGAGCAGCTCGTGGACAGGCTTGCAGGTCTTGAGCTTGTGGTGGGATTTAACATCAAGCGGTTTGATTACCAGGTTCTGTCGGGCTACGTGAATACTTCCTACCGGCGGCTGCCCACGCTCGACATCCTGGAGGACGTATACAATCACCTCGGCTACAGAATCTCCCTTGAGCACCTGGCAAAGGTGAACCTCGGCGCCCCAAAAAGCGCGGACGGACTTCAGGCGCTTCGCTGGTGGAAAGAAGGGCGTATCAGGGAAATCATTTCTTACTGTACAAAAGACGTTGAAATTACAAGGGATCTGTTTTTGCTGGGAAAACGGCAGGGCTATCTCCTGTTTGAAAACAAGGCGGGCAAAAAAGTGCGTATCCCTGTAAGCTGGTAAGAAGAAGTTCCTTTTCTGATTTTTTTTCACAGTTTTATCAAAATCGGGCTCGGCGCCGGGATCGGTTTCGACACCGATTTCGATCCCGATAAAACTGAGCCAGCATAACGACAACCTGATAATTATTCACCGGAATTTGCTGTTTATCTTGAAAATGATTGTCTTTTGTTCAAAAAATGTTATATTTAATGGTTTTCGTTAAGAAACAAAATAGCTATAGTTATGTATAAAAGTTCAGGGACTTATATAATATGGTGGAAAAATCAACTTTTGAACAATTAAGAGAAGAGGAGCGGGAAGTTCGCAAGCAGCTTATCATCAATGCTGCAATGGAACTTTTCAACGAAAAGTCCTTCCATGAAATCGGAATGAGGGACATCGCCTTAAAAGCCGGGGTGTCGGCTGCATCAATATACAGGTATTTTCCCAGCAGGGACGATCTTTTTGTGGATGCGCTCATCCAGGATATCAATAATATCGAAGAAAGACTCAAAAAACGCGCCCAAAACAACGGAAACATAGAAGAACTGGCCATCGCGGTGGCGGACTACCTGTTTGACAACGAGGCCACCTTCCAGATGATGGTGCATTTCATGATCCGCGGAGAATTAAATCCCCAGGCCTTGAAAAAGTTCAACGGGGTCCAGCGCTACTTCTTAAAGATGTTTACAAAAGTCGTGGAGCAGACCGAAGGCTCGGAAAACCTGGGATTAAACGCCCAGGCATTTTTCGCCTGTCTGGCGGGCGTGGTTTTAACCTACCGCAATTATCCCGGACGCACCGCGGAAGAAAAACGCCGGGCCATCCACAGGCTGGTACTGATGATCATGCACCAGGGCGAGTTTGACGAGGCCGAGGCTTAGGCAAGGCGGAAAGCCTCCTCCGCCTCTTTTTCCAGCTCCCGGTAGCCGCCGCTGTAGCGGGGAGAAAAATGAAACAGGGTAAACCGCTTTGCCCCGGCCTCAGCGGCTACTCTGCCGGCCTGGGCCGCGGTCAGATGTTTTTTCCGTGCCGCAATATCTCTGTCTTTTTCCAGAAACGCGGCTTCGATAAACAGGTGATCCGCATCTGCGGCAAGTTCGGCAATGCGTCTTTTGTTTTCCTCGTGATAGGCGGCATCCGTAATACCGGAGGCATTACGTCATCAAAAACTTTACCACCTGGCGGTGAATGCAGGCGTATATCTCTTCATCCGAACCATAGATATCAATTATATCATTGTGCCTGAGCAACTGCTCGATCACGAATGCCGTGATATAGAGCGTTACCACGTGCGGATTTGCCACCAGGTTGCGAAGAGGTGCGATCTGGTAGTCAATGTCGAAATCATCAGCCTTTGACAGCCTTTCAAGGCAGTATTCCATCTGCTCGCGAACGGCTGTGGTGTTGTTGGTCTCCACCAGCCGGTTTTCCACGAGTTTTGCGGCAATGGCGTTGCTCATGGCGTCCGAGACCTCGCCTACTGCCTGGATGGAGCGTCTCCGCTCGTATTCCTTTGATGTTTCGATTCGGGAAATCAGTCTGGATTCCCCGCTATTTTCCGGTCGAAATCGTTTGGACATCACCGATTCCTTTTCTTTTTAAATATATGAATAATTTTTCAGTAAAAATGATAGCCTTGTATCATAGTTGCATACCGGTGCGATTTCAAGAAAAAACTCACGTTTCGGATTTTTCTTCTATTTCCTCTACAACGAGCTGGATATCCCGCTTTCCGTTGTAATAATTCCACCTGAGACGGAAGGCTACCCGGCCCAGGCTGCGGGGAACCGGCTGCTGCGGGTCGATGTTAAACCGCACCGCGGGAAAGGACCGATTTTTCTTTGATCCCGGCTGCCGCAGCATAAGGCGCATATGGCGCTCACCCATTATCTTTGAAAAAACCACTTCAACGTCTTGGGCCGCAAACACCGGCTCCGGGTTTTTTTCGCCGAAAGGCTCAAGACCGGCCAGTTCATCTGCCAGGTTTTCACTTATCATATCAAAGGAAAGGATGCAGTCGATTTCCAGACAGGGAACAAACAACGAATCCACATATGATTTGCTGATACAGGATTCAAATGCGTTGCGAAAAGAATCGATCTGAGAGGTGCCCGCCCGCAGTCCGGCCGCCATGGCGTGCCCGCCGAAGGACTCCAGGTGTACGGAGCAGGCGGAAATACTTTCATAAAGATCAATGCCCGGAAGACTTCTTGCCGATCCTGACCATGCACCGCTGTTTGCGCAGAAAAGCACCACCGGCCTGCAGTATTTTTCCGCCAGGCGGGAGGCCACTATTCCGAGCACGCCCTGGTGCCATTGTTCGTCTGCAAGAACGAGGGCCTTTTTTTTCAGAATCTCCGGGGATTGTTCCAGATACATTTCTATGCGGCGCAGAATACGGGCCTCGACGTTTTGGCGCTGAGAATTTAATGAATTTACGTGCCCTGCAAGCGAGCCTGCCTCATCGTAATCATCCGTTGTCAGCAGCCGGACCGCAAGCCCTGCATGCTCCATTCTTCCGGCGGCGTTTAACCTGGGGGCGAGCCTGAATGCCAGGTCTTCTGCTTCCAGCATGGGTTTTTGGATGCCGCACGCCCGGACAAGCGCCTGAAGTCCGGGCCGGAGCGCATTGTTCATGATCTCTATTCCGGTCCTGGTAATAACCCTGTTTTCGCCGATCAGCGGAACAACATCTGCAACAGTGCCAAGGGCCACAAGATCGCAGGCATCCTTTAGGTTGGGCTCTTTACCGTTTTCAAAAAAGCCTTTTTCCCTTAAGTCCTTTCGAAGCTGCATAAGAAGCGCAAAGGCAACCCCGACTCCCGCCAGGTGCCGGAGGCCGGAAGTGCAGTCGTCTCTTTTGGGATTGACCACCGCGCACGCAGGCGGAAGCTTATCAATATCGTGATGATCGGTAATTATCACGTCTATGCCGGCTCTCCCGGCCTGCTCAACAGCGGCATGACTCGCAGATCCGCAGTCCACGGTGATAATTAGCCCGGCATTGTCGGCCTGTGCAGTATCCGATATGTGCTCTGGTTTCAGGCCGTAGCCTTCCTCGATTCTGTGCGGAATATGATAGGAAACATCAGCTCCGGCATGCTCCAAAAACTGATATACAATCGCGGTGGCTGTAATCCCGTCCACGTCATAGTCGCCGAAAATCAGGATTTTTTCCTGATTTTCAATGCCTTCTGCAATGCGGCGGGATGCCTTTTCAAGGTCTTTTAGGCAAAACAGCGTCTCGATATCGCGAAGGGAGGGGCTCAGATATCCTGAAGCGGCTTGTTCCGACTCAATCCCCCGGTTTACCAGCACCGCCGCTGTCACGGGATGACATCCCAACCTGCGGTATAACCGCCGCACCAGCTTTTCGTCCGGCTCTGCGATATTCCATACCTTTTCCATGACAAGGGATATAACTCATCATCGGTTTGCTGACAAGCACAAACCCGGACAGAACACCTTGAACATCTCGCAGAAATACCTATATTTTATTGCAAAACAGGATAGCCGGGTGATATGATAAATATAAATGGAACAGGAAACGAAAACAAAAAATACGGTTTGCAGAAACCTTCGAATCGAGAGAAGCGAGATCTGCTTTTTCAAGTATTTGTTCGAAGCGTACGAAGGCATTGCCGTGCTTGAAACAATCGATGCAAAAGCAGGACACATAGCCCTGCATACCGCTCCCGGCTGCGAGTTCGTAGTCGAAGACATCATCTCGGATCTTTCGTCTCAATACCGGATAGAAGAGATATGAATGAAGAGAAATTAAAAAAGGTAATGATTCAGACCCTCGGCTGCCAGATGAACGTCTATGACTCCGAGCGGATGGCGGATATGCTGTTTTTGCTGGGATATGAGCCCACGGATTCCCCCTGGAAGGCTGATCTGGTGATTGTAAATACCTGCGCCATCAGGGAGAAGGCCGAGCAAAAGGTTTTCAGCTCAGTTGGGCGGTTGTGCGCCATCAAGCAAAGAAGGCCGCGGATGAAAATCGCGGTTGCGGGATGCGTTGCCCAGCAGCAGGCGGAAAAGCTTTCCGCGCGATTCGAAGGTGTGGATCTTATCCTCGGCACCAGGGTGATTCACAAATTGCCCGATCATGTAAAGGCCCTGGAAAACGGGGAAAGCCGGATTACGGATGTTGAAATGCCCGATTCCGGCGGCTTGTCCGAAGAAAATTGCCCGCCCGCCGCACAGGATTATCGCAGGCGGCCGGGCGGAGTCTCCAGATATGTCACTATCATGCGGGGATGCGACAATTTCTGCTCCTACTGCGTGGTACCGTATGTGCGGGGCCGGGAAAACAGCCGCCCGCCCGGGCGGATCGTAGAAGAGGTGCGCGGGCTTGTTTCCGCAGGGGCCGGGGAGGTCGTTCTGCTTGGCCAGAACGTCAACTCCTACGGCAAAAAGGAAAAACTTTGCTCTTTTGCCGAGCTGCTCGAGCAGGTAAATGATGTGGAGGGGGTCGAACGCATCAGGTTTGTCACCTCGCACCCCAGGGATTTGTCGGATGAACTTGCCGCGGCATTCTCAGGAGTTAAAAAGCTGTGCAACCATCTTCATCTGCCGGTGCAGTCTGGAGCGGATCCGGTATTAAAGCGTATGAACCGTAAATATACCAGGGATGCCTACCTGGAGCGTATTGAAAAATTAAGATCTGTAAGCCCGGACATTGCGGTGACCACTGACGTAATTGTCGGATTTCCGGGCGAGACCAGACAGGATTTTGAAATGACGCTTGATCTGCTCGAGCAGGTGGGGTTTGACACTCTGTTTGCATTTGAATACTCTGATCGGCCCCGGGCGCCTGCCCGAAAATTTGACTCCAAGGTCGGGCAGGAGGAAAAAAACGCCAGGCTCAAACAGTTGCTGCAAACCCAGGAAAAGATCACAAGGCGGATACATGAAAGCTTGGTCGGCCGGACCATGAACGTTCTGGTCGAAGGATACAGCAGGCACGGCCGCAGCCCGCGCAAACAGGAATCCGGCGGGTGCGTTGAAATGACCGGCCGTACTTCTGAAAACCGGATCGTTAACTTTGAAATTAATCCTGACCAAGGTTTGGTGCAGCCTGAGGACCTGATCGGAAAAACCGCTCCGGTGGAAATTATCCGGGCATGCGCCAATTCTTTGAAAGGAAAAATGCCGGTGGAGGAATCGGCTGTTTTATACACAAGTAAAGGAGGAAAAATCCATGCTGCATGAAATGACGGTTGCAGGCCTTGCTATTGACCCGTCGTCAAACGCGCCGATTCTGATACTTAAACCCGCTGGTGCTGATACAGAAGAAAAAGAAGAAGAAGAATTTTCGGTACCTATCTGGATAGGGTTAAACGAGGCCGCCGCTATTGCATCCGTGATGCAAAATATTGAGTTCGATCGCCCCATGACGCACGATCTGTTTAAAAACTTCATAGAACAGGCCGGAATCGCGGTTCCAAGGATTGAGGTCTGCGATCTGAAGAATAATACTTTTTACGCAAAAATTTATTGCCAGTCAAAGGACGGTGAATTCATTGTCGACTCCAGACCGAGTGATGCAATCGCTCTTGCCCTGCGTATGCATGCCGACATCTATGTTGATGACGTTGTCGTCCAGGAGCTTAAGGTTAAAAACGGTGAATATGAAGTTGCAGACGACAGCGACCAGGGCCAGAAATGGGCCGAATACCTGCAGAACCTTTCGCCAGAGGATTTCGGCAAATACAAGATCTAACAAAATGGGGACAGACCTATTTTTTACACTATTTTTTACTTCAACGGGGACAGATTTTAAATCTGTCCCCGTTTTTTTCCTTTCCTTCTTCACTTCTTCCTCTAAAACAAGCCTTAAAAATTATATGAAGAAATTTTCTTGACATATTTAAACAATTAGGGAAAATTACGTTTAAAATAATTCATGACGAGGCACATACAACCATGACAAACATTTATTCAGGCAGAACCTTATATTATTACGGCTTTTATTATTATTTTTACGCCGCGGGTCTGCCTGGTGTGCGCTGATGCAATTCTGACATAGAAAATGCTTTAAAAGCCGCGGGCAGCCCCGAAACTGTCCGCGGCTTTTTTTGTTTTAAAAAGGCCGTGGAAAAAATACTTCACGGCCTTTTTTGTTTGGTACTTTGCGCGGGGGCATAATATGGGGACAGATTTCAAATCTGTCCCCGATTCGCCCCCGGAAAACTCATTAAACTGCAGAAAACGAGGAGGTAAAATGACGATCATCGGCAAGCAGATCCGCATGGAACGTATCATGGACAGAAGCACAGGCCGGACGATCATCGTTCCCATGGACCACGGGGTAACGGTCGGCCCGATAGCGGGCGTAAGCGACATCAAAAACGCGGTTGCAACAGTGGCCGAAGGCGGGGCAAACGCCATTGTGGAGCACAAGGGCATGGTGGGCGCAGGACACCGCAAAGGAGGCTCCGACATCGGCCTGATCGTGCACCTTTCAGCATCCACGAGTCTCTCCCCGTATCCCCATTCCAAGACCCTGGTATGCAGCGTGGAAGAGGCCATAAAACTCGGAGCGGACGCGGTCTCAATCCATGTAAACATCGGCGATAACCAGGAAAAGGAGATGCTAAACGATTTCGGAAAAGTTGCCGCAGAGGCCCGGACCTGGGGTATACCACTTATGGCCATGGTCTATCCCAGAGGAGAAAAGATCAAAGACGAATACGACGTCTCGGTTGTCAGGCATGCCGCCCGGGTGGGCTGTGAAATGGGAGCTGACATAGTAAAGGTTTCGTATACCGGATCTGCGGAAACCTTCCGGGAGGTGACAGAAGGCTCCACAGTGCCGGTGGTTATAGCCGGAGGCGCGAAAATGGACTCTGACCGCGATATCCTGGAAATGCTAAAGGGCGCAGTCAAGGCAGGCGGGGCAGGGGCCTCGATAGGCAGAAACGTTTTCCAGCACAAGGCTCCTGCAAAAATGTTAAAAGCAATGTCGAAAATCGTATTTGAAAACAAAACCGTCGAAGATGCCCTTGAAATTCTGAAATAATCATGCATGATGGTTTCAAAAAGAGGAGAATCATGGAAAAAACTATCTGGATAAAAGTTGATCCCTGGGACAAGGAGCTTGCTACAACAGCATTGGAAAACGGGGCGGACGGCCTTGTTATTCCGCCCGGGTATTCGGATACCGCCAAGTCCCTTGGCCGCATTCAGACCGTATCCGAGGACGGGGATCTAAAAATAGGCACTGACGTGGTGTATTATACAGTCACAGGAAACGAGGACGAAGAAGAGATCGCCCGTCTGGCAAGGGAAAAAAAAGTGATCCTGACCTGCAGCGACTGGACGGTGATTCCGATTGAGAACCTGATTGCCAGGGGTGCTTCCGTAATCGCGCAGGCAGAGGGTATAGACGAGGCCAAAACCGCGTTCGGGATACTTGAAAAAGGCGTGGACCATATTCTTTATAACCCCTCGGATTCGGCGGATCTGAAAAAAGCCCTGGAAGTCCTGAAATCGGAAAACGAGGGCATCTCCCTGGATACCGCCGAAATCACAGAGCTGCGCCCCCTGGGCATGGGCGACCGGGTATGCGTGGATACTTGTTCCGACATGCAGCCGGGCGAGGGCATGCTGGTGGGAAACGCCAGCTCCGCGTTGTTTCTGGTTCATTCTGAAAGCGTGTCCAACCCGTATGTCGCGCCGCGGCCTTTCAGGGTAAATGCCGGGCCGGTTCACGCCTATACCCGGGTGCCCGGGGGAAAGACAAGATACCTTTCCGAATTGTCCTCCGGAGACGAGGTTTTGCTTGTAAATCACAAGGGCGATTCCGTCCCGGCAATAGTGGGACGGCTTAAAATCGAAAAACGCCCTCTGATGCTGGTGAAAGCAAAGGTCAAGGATCGCGAAATATCAACCATCTTACAGAATGCCGAGACGATCCGGCTTACAGACCCTGAAGGAAATCCTGTGTCAGTGTCCGTGTTAAAGCCCGGAGATCACGTTCTTGCGGCAACCGAGGATTCGGGCAGGCATTTCGGCATGAAAATTGACGAAACCATAACGGAAAAATAAAATGCAAATAACCGCCAAAACTTCAGTCTACTGCTTAATCGGCCATCCTGTAGGGCATAGCCTGAGCCCGCTTGTGCACAACCAAGCATTTAAGGCCACGGGACACCAGGGGGTCTACGTGGCCTTTGACACTGCAGATCATGCAGGATCTGCTGCAGCCATAAGGGCTCTGGGCATAAAAGGGGCAAGCGTGACAATTCCTCATAAGGTGAATATCATGGCCCACCTGGATGAAATTGATGGGCACGCCCGGCAAATCGGCGCGGTAAATACAATTCTCCATTCGGGCGGAAAACTCCATGGATACAACACTGACGGCTATGGTGGGCAAAAGGCAATAGAGGAGAAAACAAGCATTGCCGGAAAAAAAGTCCTTATCATAGGCGCGGGCGGAGCCGCCAGGGCGCTGGGCTTTTCCTTCAAAAACCGCGGTGCGGATGTTTGTATAGCAAACCGCACATATGAAAAGGCCCGTTTTCTTGCGCAGGATCTGGGGGCTGTCTCCGTGTCCCTGGATGAAATTTCAGACAGGAATTTCGACATCCTTGTAAATACGACACCCGTTGGCATGCACCCTGCTACCGATGCCGTGCCGGTGCCCGAATCGGTTCTCACCCCCGGCATGTACGTAATGGATATTATATACAACCCGGTCCGGACAAAGCTTCTGCAGAAAGCCGAGGCCGCAGGCTGTCATGTCATTGACGGCGTTGGCATGTTCGTTTTTCAGGGGGCAGCTCAGTTTTCCCTTTGGACCGGAATCGAGGCGCCTGTTGCTCAAATGCGCCGGGTGGTTTACGAATACCTGAACAATCTTGACAAATGACCTTTTTGTGGACCATATTAAGTTATATATGCAAAACAGGAGGCGTTTTAATGACTACCAAAGAAATAGCTATAAAAAGTATTCAACAATTACCGGAAAATGCGAGCTGGCAGGACATCCTGGAGAGAATCAATTTTGTAGCAGGTATTCGTAAGGGACTTCAGGAGCTCGATGAGGGCAAGGGGATTCCCCATGATCAAGTCAGAGATGAGTTCAAAGAATGGCTTTCAAGCTGATTTGGTCTCCAAATGCAGGATTAGACCTTAATGATATTGTAACTTTTATTGCAGAGGACAGTCCTTCCGCAGCCGAACGATTTGTCAGGAGCTTATTCCAAAGCGTTGAGCGATTAGCTGATTTCCCGGAATCCGGGCGAATTGTGCCGGAATTCGACGATCCTGTGATACGGGAAATAATACACAAGCCATTCCGAGTGGTCTACAGGATAAGAAATAGTCAACATTCTGTGGAAATTGTCCGTGTTTGGCATGCCGCCAGGGGAGTGCCTGAAATCCGGTAGCCCGCTGACATGTCTGTCAGGGTGGAGCGGTGATAGTTCTGAGGGAAGTTTTTAAAAAAAATATTCATGCGCAAAATCAAATGCATTAAGGAAATCAACACAACAGTTCATGTGCCGGGCTCAAAGAGCTATTCGCACAGGACCGCTGTCGCGGCTGCTCTTTCAAATGGTATTTGTTATATTTACAATTACTTGGATAGTCAGGATACAAATATTACTTTAAGGGGGCTACAGCAACTTGGCGTAGTAATTGAAAATAATAATGAAAGCGTCATCGTTCACGGCTGCTCCGGAAGACTCTCTCCCGGCCCGCAATCCATTTACCTGGGCAATTCAGGCACCTCCATGCGCCTGCTCACAGCCATTTCGGCACTCGGCCCCGGCCCTTACGAGTTTTCAGGAACGCCGCGCATGCACCAGCGCCCCATAGGAGAGCTATTGCGAGCACTTGAACAAATCGGGATTTCTGCCCGCTCGGTGAATTCCGATAATTGCCCGCCTGTTGAAATCAGCGGAGGCGAAATTGCCGGAAAAGAGGTGTCAATAGACTGCGGCAACAGCAGCCAATACCTCTCAGGCCTGCTTCTTATGGCGCCGTGCACGCAAAACGGTCTTGACATATATGTAACAGCCGGCCCTGTTTCCAGGCCCTACGTGGAAATGACCCTGGATGTCATGGACAAATTCGGGATAAATTACGAAAACCAAGGTTTTTCGTTTTTCCGTGTGCCGGGCGGCCAATCCCATGCATCTGGAACTTATACTGTTGAACCCGACTGTTCCCAGGCCGGTTATTTCTGGGCTGCCGCTGCCGTAACCGGCGGCCGTGTAAAAGTGGCCGGCATCGGTCGTGATACCCGCCAGGGGGATGTCGGGTTTGTACAAATACTTGAAAAAATGGGCTGTCTTGTTTCTTACGAGCCTGACGGCATCAGCGTGACCGGCAAAGCCCTTTCCCCCGTGGATGCAGACATGGGCGATATGCCCGACCTGGTACCGACTCTGGCTGTTGTAGCGGCGTTTGCCCATGGCACCACCACCATAAGAAACGCGGCCCATCTGCGGGCAAAAGAAAGCGACCGGCTTTCTGCAGTTGCAAACGAACTCGCCAAAATGGGTGTTAAGGTACACATAACAGAGGACGGCCTGCGAATAACAGGCGGCAGTCCAAAAAGTGCCGAAATCGAGACCTATGAAGACCACCGGATTGCCATGAGCTTTGCGGTGGCAGGCCTTGCAGTCCCGGGGATCCTAATCCGCAACCCCGCATGCGTGGAAAAGTCATTCCCGAAATTCTGGGACGTTTTTGAAGGGCTTTATAAAAAATGAAAATATATCTGGATAACTGCTGTTTTAACCGGCCATTTGATGACCAGAGCCAAATCAGGATACGACTCGAAGCAGAAGCGAAACTAAAAATACAGGAAGAGATACAATCGGGTAGATTTAAGCTTATCTGGTCATATATTTTGGATTATGAGAACAGCAGAAACCCATTTAAAGAACGGAAAAATTTAATTGGCTCCTGGGAAAAATATGCAATGGAATATATCCAGGAAACTCCTTTACTTATTGAAACCGCAAAAACTTTGAATCAAAAGAATCTTTCTAAGATTGATTCCTTGCATATTGCTTGTGCAATTACAGCACAGTGTAAATATTTTTTAACCACTGATGACAAAATTTTAAAAAAAACCTCATTGATTGATCAAATTAATATAAATGACCCAATCGGGTTTATAAAGGAGACGATATGATTACTGATAACGAAATTAAATTAAAAGGGCTTCAAATACTTACAGAACATCTGGGTGATGTTGAAGCAGAAAAATTTATAACTCTAATCCAGCGGGAACCTTTTGATTATACAAAATGGAGGCAAGGATTGGATGAAGATTTATCCATAGAAGATATAAGTCATAAGGCTATGGACTTAAGCAAAAAATGAACAT
>JAIPDT010000033.1 GCA_021737545.1 Desulfobacteraceae bacterium | reverse complement strand
ATAGCGCAGATGAGCGATAACATGATTTATCTGGACAATGCAGCCACCACTTTTCCCAAGCCCGGGCAGATGCTTTCGTCCATGATTGATCAGTACGGGAAAATGGGCGTATCTCCCGGCCGCGGAAGCTATGATGCTTCCGAGCAAGCTGCGGGGGTTGTCGGGGATATCAGGAATAAGGCAGCGCAGTTTTTCGGAGCTTTAGATCCGGACAGGGTTATTTTTACAGCCAATGCCACTGATGCTCTTAATCTTGCCATACAAGGGATTCTGGAGCCAGGTGATCATGTGGTTACCACCCGGCTCGAGCACAATTCCGTCCTCCGGCCCTTGTATCATTTTGCTCAGTCCGGAATGATAAGTTATGATCTGGTTTCTTTTGATAAATCCGGTTTTATTGATCCTGATGATATTTTTAAAGCCCTCACTCCAAAGACCAAACTGGTCATCGTCAACCATGCATCCAATGTTACAGGAGCAATACAGCCGGTTGCCGAAATAGGCCGCCTTTTATCAGGGCATAAGGCAAACCTTTTAATTGACACTGCGCAAAGCGCAGGTGTTGTTCCCATAGACATGGATGCATGCCAGATATCTGCAGCGGCTTTCACCGGTCACAAATCCCTTTTTGGTCCCACGGGTACCGGGGGATTGGTGCTTGCCCCGGATGTTGACATTCGAACCACACGATTCGGCGGCACAGGCGTGGACTCCAAAAGTCTTGTGCACACACAGAGTTTTCCGCATCGACTGGAAGCCGGCACCATTAATCTTATGGGTATCCTCGGCTTGTCAGCAGGGCTGGATTTTATTCTCGGCAAGAATATACCTCTAATCCATCAACATGAAATGAATCTGCTGAAGCGTTTACGCGACGGACTGGTCGAAATTAAAGGGATCAGTCTTTATTGTGCTGATGATCTTGACAATCATGTGGGATTGTGCACAGTAAATGTGGGAGACAAAGCCCCGGAAGACGTCGGCGCCATACTGGATGCGGATTTTGGAATCGCAGTCAGGGCAGGTCTGCACTGTGCACCATTGGCGCACCAGTCGATAGGCACCTATCCAGGGGGCGCGGTGAGATTCAGTCCCGGACCGTTTAATACGGATTCGGATATTGATCAGGCTTTAAATGCTATGGAGCAGATCGCCCGGTCCCGCGGATTTTAGAAATTCGATTTTTCAGGATTCTGTCAATTTTTTTCGGAGAATGTAGAGATGCAGGTGGAAGGGGTGAGCAAAAAGTTCGGCATGGCGCCCGGGTCGCTTGTTTATATAGGCGATGAGGAAAAAGCGCTCATCAGGATTTCGGTGATTGACTATACGGAGGAGGGGGTTGTTGAGACCGAGCTCGATGACCTTACTGCCTGCGCCGAATATGCTGCAGGGGAATCGGTGACATGGATCAATATCTCGGGAATTCATGATCCGAAAATGATAGAAGAATTGGGCAGAATATTTAATTTGCACCCGCTTTTGCTCGAGGATGTGTTAAACACAGAAACACGTCCCAAGCTGGATGACTACGACGACTCACTGTTTGCGGTGTTAAAGATGATCGATTATGACCCGGATATCCGGGAGCTGGATCATGAGCAGGTCAGCCTGGTGATAAAGAAAGGTGTTGTCATATCCATGCAGGAAAGGGTAGGCGACGTGTTTGATCCTGTGCGCGAAAGGATCAGGAAGGCAAAGGGGAGAATACGCAGATCAGGAGCGGATTACCTGGCCTATGCGTTGATCGACATGATCGTGGATCATTATTTTACCATACTTGAACAGATAGGCGGGCAGATTGAGGAACTGCAGGATAAAGTTGCGGCGGATCCGGATCAGGAGGTTGTGCAGGATATCCACAGGTACAAGCACCAGATTATTTATCTTAGAAAAGCCGTATGGCCGGTGCGCGAGATCATAGCAACCCTGCTGCGTGATGAATCGCATCTTATCGGAAGCGATGTCAGGCTGTATCTGCGGGATGTATATGATCACACCATCCAGGTGGTCGATACGGTTGAGACATACCGCGACATTCTCTCAGGTGTGCTCGATATTTACCTGACAAGTGTCAGCAACAAGATGAACGAGGTCATGAAAGTACTTACCGTGATTGCCACCATATTTATCCCCTTAACCTTCCTTGCAGGGGTATACGGGATGAATTTTCAATACATGCCTGAGCTTGCCTGGCGCTATTCGTACCCTGTGATATGGGCAGTTTTCCTGGCCATTTTTGCGGCAATGATCTGGTGGTTTAAGCGGAAGAAATGGTTATGATCTTTTCCGCGACTTTTTCCGCCGATCTTCCGAAAAGATCCTCCATTTCAACCATATCCAGTAGTGCATCTTGCCAGGTGATGTTGTTTTCCTGGACAATATTTTTTATGTGTTCGTGTTTTCCTCCAAGGGCCTTTACCTTGGTCTGAAGGTCCGCATCTTTTTTAAAGACCACATCGAACAAAAGTAGGTGTTCCACCATGTTGGGCATGGAGGGATCTCCTGAAATCAGCGGGATGACCAGGATGCTTCTATCGTCTTTTCTGCCTCTGCCCAGATAAACGTTTCCCTGCCGCACGATAATTTTCTTGGTGCCCTTGAGCGCCTTGTCGGTTTCCGCCCGCGAGGCCATGGCGGCCGAAGTCCCCTGCTTGTCGATCACTTCTATGGTGGTTTCATCCGTGGGCTCTCCCAGCAGATTGACCCCGGATATTTTATACAGGGTATGGCCGTTTATTTTTTCAATTATTCTCTGGACGTTTTTCAGTACCAGGATGTTGTTTATGGTCAGATGCTCAATACTGAATCCAGATTTTGAAACCGTGTCAAATAGGAGCCCTTCCGCTTTTTCCTCGAGTCTGCTTGTACCCACCGTGACGGTTTTGGCCTGGTGCTTGATGGCGTCCACGGGCCGTGCCATGGCGTTTATGGCCTCTGCCAGGGAGGCAAACAGCCTGTCAAACATGTTGCCGGCCGTACCTTTGACCCCGAAATCCAGTTCAAAATCAGCGATCGGAAGGCGGCCTGAAAGGTATTTTAGCAGCAGCACCAGGTTGGTTGATTCCTGGATGGCAAGTGTGGAGGGCAGCCTGTTTTCAGACTGGCGTTTTCGCAGCTCATAGTAAAACTGCAGGATTTTTTCCCTCAGGGAATTTTCCAGGGCTATTTCGAAAATGTCCATGCCCCGGTTTGAAAAAACCTCAATCGTCCGGCGCAGGTCCTCCCGGAAGTCGTGGAGAAACTTTGAGCCTTCATTGATGGCAAGTGCCGCGTAGTAGCCCCACATGTGTCCTACAAGGGTGTTTACAATAGGGGCGAAGTGCTCGCTTACCTGGGGTAGGCGGAATACGTCCTCTGCATACGCATCGAATCTGTATTCGTGCTCATCTGCGATTACCACCGGAAGCGCTTTGTGGGATCGGAAGATGGCTGTGTCTTTTACAATATCTCCGATAACGCTTCTGCGTGTCCCTGCAGCACATATGATGATCAGCGGCTCGGAGGAGAGATCAATGTGCTTTTTGTCTTCCACAAAGTCGGACGAAATTGTCTTGTAGCACAGTTCGCTTAGCTTGATTCTGATTTCATCGGCAGCGGCCTTGTTCGGTCCGCTGCCCACAGCCGCCCAGTAAGTCCGCTTAAGGGCAAGGCGTTGAGCCGAGGCCCTTATATGCTCCTTCATGGAAAGTACTCTCTCCATGATATCGGGCAGCCGGATCATCTGCCGGATTTCATTGGACACAAACGCCCGGCTTCTCTTCTCAGTGGTCTGGGCAAGATACAACCCGAGTATCGCCCCGGCAATGATCTGCGAGTAAAAGGCCTTGGTGGAGGCCACAGACATTTCAATATCCCTGCCGCTGCTGGTATACACCACCCCATCGGTTTTAAAAGTCAGATCCGAGTCTCTGCGGTTTACGATTGCAATCGACCAGGCCCCCTTTTTTTTGATCATGTCCACCGCCCGGTTGGTATCGGTCGTGGTGCCCGACTGGCTGATAGGGATCAGCAGGGTGTCAGACATCTGACGTTTGTCTTTTTCATGGAGCATGAAGCCGGAGAGTTCGGAGGATTTGACAGACTCGATTTTGATTTCAGGATCATCCACATAGTGGCGCATCAGGTCGGCACATGCGGTTGCGGCAACCCCGGCTGTTCCCTGGCCGATAAAAAGGATTCTGCGGATGCCGCCTTCCCGAATGTGATCCACGAGTTTTTCCGGTACGTTTGTTTCATCGAGCCTGACTTCATATCTGCGGCCGTCTGTATCCACAAGCTTCCAGCGGTTTTCCAGGGTGCGGCGCACGGATGCGGGAGATTCGGAGATTTCCTTTAAAAAATAGTGGTCAAAGTCCTGCCTGTCTATGTCCCTGGAGGTAAGGCTGGTCTGCCGTATGTCCTGCTCTGTGAATTCAACAGGGGTGCCGTCATAGAACATGCCCGAAATTCCGGAAAGCATGCCTTCCGAATTCTGATCCACAATACAGATTTGTCCGGTCACGGTTTTGCCGTCAGCATCCCTTCGCGCTGATTCACCATCCATTTTCAGAAAATACGGGGTTTCTTCTGCAAAACCGTAAACCTCGGAAGTAGGGATGTAATGATCAGGCCCCAGACCTATGAAGACTGCCTGTCCCGAACCTTTGAGTGCCAGAAAGATTTTTCCCGGAGCAAGATCCGTGTGCATGGAAATGGCATGAGATCCTTCAAAATCATTTACCGCCAGCCTGAAGGCCTCTTCTATTCCGTGTCCCCGGCTAAGATAGAATGCCACGTGCACCGGGATGATTTTCGTATCACAGGTGATTTCTTCAGGATAGCGGATTCCCGCGGCAATGTGAGCGGCCTTTAAATCCTGATAATTGTCGATGTCCCCGTTCAGGTTTGCATGAATGATTCCGGCGTCTTCAATCATGGTTGAAGCGTTTGTACGGGCATCTACAGGATGGCAGTTGGCCTCGTTTATTTCGCCGACCGAAGCCCACCTGGTATGGGCCGATACGGTGAAATAACTGTGTTCTATAGCAAGAAGGCTTTTAAAGATCCCGTCGCCGTGAAGCTGGGAGCGCAGAAATGCGATATTGTCTCCCAGACAGCCTATTTCAGCCGCCACCTTGTAGGTCAGGGCCACAGCTGTCTGTCGCTTGCCCCCCGGGGCATTGGAGTGGCGTATGGTGATGTTTTTGTTTGTAAGAAGGCCGGGCCCGCTTCGCGACCCGAATTCTTCTTCCAGACCCTTTGCAGTGATTTTTTTTTCAAAATCGGCATATGCCTGTTCATCTAACACGAACAGAAGGGAGATCCCCGCCGAATCACGGCCCCTTACTTCCAGCCGGTCAATGCTGTTGAACACCGCATTTATCTGCCTGGCGGCTGAAACAGCGTTTTCGGAGGGTTTTTCAACGGTATCCGACAGAAAAGCGTCCACCTTGTTCAGGTTTTCCAGAATTTCGGTTTTCAGGCTCCATGCGGCATCTTTTAATATCTCGATCCGGGTTGAAATGGTTTCGGACCGCTCCGCAGAAAGCATGCCCATCCAGGAATGATACCTGGCAGACTCCCGGTTCACAAGGTCGGTTAAATGGCTCAGGGTTTGCGAAAGTTTGCCTGTTGCGCTCTTATCATATAACAGGCTGGAGAATCGGTTAATTTCCTTTAGCTCCCGGATTTTGGAATAAAGGCTTATAACCTTATCCGCCCCGCCCAGGTAGGCCTTGCTGATCGCAGACGGATCGTCCTCGGGCTCGGGCAGGCCGAGAGCCTCAATTTGATTCACTATAGAGTCTATCGATTCCGGATCCGCCGCCGAAGAGTCCTTCCGGGTCCTGCTCCGTTTGAAGGCCACCATACCGGTCAATCCGCATGAAAGGCGGCCCGGGAGGTATGGAAACAAAATGATTGCCTTACCCTGAAGCTTATCAGGGTTTTTCCCGAAATAAACGTTTTTTCTAACTGCTGACACCGTGTCGCCAAGTATCCGTAAAAAAATCGTGACTCTGTGTTTCATTGTTCGAATCATTGTTGAATTCCGGCTGTTTTAATGCTGCTGTGAAAATATTCTTTTACTATTTTTCGGAAGTATTCCGGAGACCGGGTCCCGATATATTTTTCATGGGCCACCAGTACGGAAACTGCTATGCTCTCGCCTGTATTTTTTTGCATGGCGTATCCGGCAAACCATTCATACTTCATTTGTTCCGGGTTGTTATTTATGGATCCGGTTTTGCCGCCGATTTCAAAATCATCAAAAATTGCCCTGGCGGCGCTGTCGCTAAAACTGCCACTGGCCGTCCCTGTGGAAACCGAGGCATGCATGAGCGGTTTCAGCCGGCGTGCTGTTTGCGGTCTTACAGGTCTTGAAAATGGTTCCGGTTTCAGTCTGTATACAGGGCGGTCGTTTATCAAGGCTGTTTCCACTAAACGCGGCGCCATCATTCTGCCGTTATTGACCACCGATGCGGCAAGCATGGCCGCGTGCACCGGAGATGTCCGGGTGGTTTTATTGAACCCACAGGCAACTTCCGCCCAATTATACGAGTCATCCGAAATTGTTGCAACGCTTTTTTCAAGCGGCAGGGCAAAATTGATTTCACGGTTGAACCCGAAGTCCTCGCTATATTTTTCAAGCACGGTTTTGCCAAGATAATTTTTGCCGATCTTCCCGAAGACCGGGTTAACAGACTTGGCAAATGCAGATTCAAGGGTGATGTGGTTTGTGTAACGGTTTTCCGTACTTTTAAGCTGAGATTTATAAAGAGTATATTTCCCGCCGTTAAAAGCAAATTCTCTGTCGGGTTTAAATCCGCATGTCTCTATTGCAGCCGCGGCGGTAATAATTTTAAACAGGCTGGCTGCCGGAAAATCCGCCCGCAGGCAGGGATTGGCCATGGAATCAGTTCTGTCGTGAGAGGCCATGGCCAGAATGCGTCCGGTTTCCGGTTCCATAATCACAATTGCGATATGTCTGGCCCATCTGGGATCTATCATGGAAACCGCGGATTTCTGCAGCTGCGGGTCAAAAGTGGTGCGGAATGTGTAATCACGCCCCGAGATTTGTTTTGTAATAACGGCATTCCCGGAGTTGATAAAGTCTGCCGGGTCCAGAAGTTTTTGCAGATCCGAATGATTGAGTTGCTCAATCTCGGGGCGGGCATCTGCACCCCGATCGTCTTTGCCGGCTGATATCCCTTCGAGCAGATAGAATCCGCCCTTTAACAGCAATACTGATATGCAGAGAATCAGCAGATAAGTCGGAATCCGCGCAAAAGTCCGGCGTTTTGCAGTCCTGCGCTTGTGACTGCGCTGATACCTGCGCCATGCTGCGCTGCTGTTCTGCCTGGCATATTTTAATTTCGGAGATTTCCGCTTGAATATATTTGCCATCTTTATGTGGCTGATAAGCTATTTTAATCGGGTTCCGGGCGGCAAATGGCGATCCAGAACAGCAACCGACCCGTTTTCATTGTCAATGCCCGCCAGTAGCATCCCCTGAGACTGGACTCCCTTCAGTTTCGCAGGCTTCAGGTTGGCCAGAACCACCACGGTTTTTCCTGCAAGTTCCTCAGGCGTATAGAATTCTGCGACTCCGGCCACCACAGTCCGCCGCTCAAAGCCAAGGTCAAGCTCGAGTTTGAGCAGCTTGTCTGTTTTGGGTACTCTTTCGGCTGAAATCACAGTTGCGGCCCGCAGATCAACAGAGGCAAAATCCTCCATGGTGATTTCCGGCATAATAGCAGAGACATTCGATTGTTTTTCTTTTTTATCTTCAGGTGCTGCAAAAATAGTTTCAGGATCCATCCTTGGAAAAAGGGATACGCCTTTGGGAAGTTCGGCTCCGGGGGGGATCACGCCCCATTTGCCGATTTCATCCATCAGGTAAAAGGGCTGCTGCTGGTCCAGGCCCAGATGCTTTTGCATGGTAGAAGCTGTTTCCGGCATTACCGGGTATATAAGCCCCGATACGACCCGCAGACCTTCGAGCAGGCTGCAGATGACTGCGGCCAGCCGCTGTCTTGCCGATTCCTGTTTTGCCAGTTCCCAGGGTGCGGCGGTGTCCACGAACTTATTCATTGTACCTATATATTCCCACACGGATGCAAGAGCTTTGTGGAATTCAAAATTGTCCATACTTGTTGAAAAATCCCGGATCGTCGACTCCGCCGCCGCCTTAAGGTCGAATTCGGGATACGGGTTCTCTGCGGGGTCCCACTGCGGAACAATCGCCTTGAAATATTTGTGAAACATGGCCAGCACCCGGGAAAACAGGTTGCCCAGGTCGTTGGCCAGATCAGAGTTGATCCTCTGTATCAGTGCAACCTCATTAAAGCTGGAATCAAGCCCGAAGGTCATTTCCCGCATGAGAAAATAACGGATTGCGTCGCTTCCGTAGGTGTTTTTGAGATAAATGGGATCTACCACGTTTCCGAGGCTTTTTGACATCTTGCTTTCATCCACATTCCAGTAGCCGTGAACAAAAAGGTGTTTATAGACGTCTATGCCGGCCGATTTCAGCATGATGGGCCAGTAGATTCCGTGGGGCTTTAGTATGTCTTTTGCCACTATATGGCGTACATGCGGCCAGAAAGTTTTAAAGTTTTCCCCGTCAGGATATCCCAGCGCTGAAATATAGTTGATAAGTGCGTCAAACCAGACGTAGGTGACATAATTCTGATCAAACGGCAGTGTGATACCCCATTCAAGCCGCGTTTTAGGGCGTGAAATGCACAGATCATCCAGCGGTTCCCGCAAAAAACCAAGAACCTCGTTCTTGTAGCGTTCCGGCTGTATCATGTCGGGGTTTTCGTGGATATAGTCGATTAACCATTGCTGATAACTGCTCATTTTGAAAAAGTAGTTGGATTCCCTGATGGGAACCGGTTCCTTTGCATGATCCGGGCATTTGCCCTCCACAAGTTCGCGCTCCGTATAGAACCTTTCACAGTCAAAACAGTAAAGACCTTCGTAGTCGCTGAAATAGATATCCCCTGCATCATAGATTTTCTGCAGGATCTGTTTGACAACCGCGATGTGATCAGGATCGGTTGTGCGGATGAAGCGGTCATGGGATATACCGTACTCGGGCCACAACTCCCTGAACAGTGCGGAAATCCTGTCGGCATAGGTTTTCGGCTCCATTCCGCCGGATTCCGCCGCCTTTACTATCTTGTCTCCATGCTCGTCCGTGCCGGTGAGAAAGAAAGTCTTCTCGTCTTTCATACGGTGGAAGCGACAGGCCACGTCTGCTGCTATTGTGGTGTATGTATGCCCTAAATGGGGTTTTGCGTTTACATAATAGATCGGTGTCGTAATATAGAATGCAGAGCTCATTGTTTAAGAATTCCAGTCCGTTGTTTCAGTATTATCTGAGTTGTTGCCGTTCTGCCGGTCATTGTTTTCCTCATATTCCGTGTGCTCGAAAGCAAGGCAGCACATAAGTCTTCCGCAAACTCCGGAGATTTTTGTCGGATTAAGTGACAACCCCTGTTTTTTGGCCATTTTTATGGTCACGGGATCGAATTTTGTCATAAATGCCGAGCAGCAAAGGATCCGGCCACATCTTCCGACACCGCCGCACATTTTGGCCTGGTTGCGGATACCGACCTGCCGCATCTCGATTTTTGTTCGAAAACGCTTGACAAGCATCTTTACAAGTTTACGAAAATCGACCCTGCTGTCGGAAGTGAAGAAAAAGGTCAGCTTGCTGCCGTCAAAATTGCTTTCCACGGAAAACAGGTGCATTTCCAGCTCAAGTGCGTCAATGCACTCCCTGCAGTATTCATAGGCTTCCTGCTCGATTTCAGTATTTTTTTTCTGCTGATCACGGTCATCGTTGGTTGCGGGTCTATAGACCTTTTTAAGTGACTGGCGTACCGACTCCGCATTCACGGATTCCGGAGACGTGGCAACCGTTCCGTAGCCCAGCCCGTGTTCGGTCTCGACAATGACATCATCTCCGGTTCTCAGCACATAGGCTCCGCCGTTGAAATCATATATTTTACCCGCCGGCTTGAACCTGACGCCGACAATTTTAACCGTGTTAATTTTTGTGGAGCAAGATTCATCTTCATTCATATTATGCACAAATCGTTTTTTTTATTTAAAGTCGCATAACAAGCTGCTTACACAGATGCAGCGGCATTTTTGATGATTTTAATATTCTTATTGTGCCAGTTTTGTCACCAGGACATCAAGGGTTAACCTGAGATTTGCATTGCCTGCAAGCGCCTTTTCCGCCCGGACAACCGCGTCCGCTTTTTCAATAAGCAGGTGCGGCGGGATCTGCATAGCTCTGTTTTTGATTTGCCGGATAAGATCCTGGTTGTAGATTTTTTCCGGGCTCCAGGGAAATACCGCAAGATCTCTGTACCAGTTTTTCATTATTTCGAAAATACCTTCCAGCTTTTCACGATCCGCTGCCAGCATCTCTGCAAAAGCGTGCCTGAATGCCGCCGGCAGCCCGGGCAGTTCCCCTATCGTCTCCACAATAAAGTTGCGGTAATTAATCCAGTCCGCATCTGCTATATTCAGTGCTCTGGCCATGCTGCCCCGGGAAATGGAGGCCACGATCATTGCCTGCTGCCCGGTCAGGCCGCGGTGGGATACAAGATAGTCTTCCAGCTCCTTTTGCGGGATCGGATTAAACCGGATGTGGCGGCTTCTGGAAACTATTGTCGGCAGCAGATCCCTGGTATCCGGAGCGGTTAGAACGAAAAAGGTTAGATCCGGGGGCTCCTCCAGAATTTTAAGAAGAGCATTTCCCGCTTCCGCATTCATAAGGTGCGCATCTTCGATTAAAACGAACCGTGCGGATGCAGCATCGGATTTTAAGGCCAGGCTGGCATAGAGTGATCTTATCTGCTCGATGCGGATATAACCACCTGACGGCTTGATGCTGTGGATATCCGGATGTACTCCGTTTTCGATTTTCCTGCAGGAACGGCAGTTTCCGCATGCAAATATCTCGCCGGCTGCGTCTTTTTTGCTATGCTCTTGGCCGCCTGTCAAACGGCAGTTACAGACCCTGGCAAGCTCGATTGCGGCGCTCGACTTGCCAACTCCGTCTTCTCCGGTAAACAAAATAGCATGCGGCAGCCTGTGGTTTTTCAATGCGTTGCAAAGCATCCACACCGGGCGCTGCTGCCCGATTAATTTACTGAAACCTGTCACAGGGTTTGCCGTTTAACTCTTTGCATTGACGCGATCCCGCATTTCCTTGCCGCATTTGAAAAACGGCAGCTTCTTGGGCTGGATACGAACTTTTTCACCGGTTTTAGGGTTTCTGCCTGTATAGCTTTTGTAGTTTTTGACAAAGAAGCTGCACAAACCGCGGATTTCTATGCGTTCCTCGTTTACAAGGGCGTCTGCCATGGAATCGAAGAAAATCTGCACAATTTTGGCTGCATCTGATTTGGAAATATTAGTTTCCTTTTTGAGAGCGGATATCATTTCGAGTTTATTCATTTTTCCTCCTGTATGGAATTCCGGTTTGCCAATTATCTTTCTACTTAAACATAAATTTTTAATAAGTCAAGGGGTTATGTATATTTCTCAGTTTTTTGCAAGCATGAGGTTTATCTCTCCGTATCGCCGAATTCACCCAGCCCGATAAGCTCGACCATTGCCGTATAGTGGACATCATCTTCCTTTTCCTGCCGGGGCAGTTCCTGCCGGGCCAGTTCTACGGCCCAGCACTGTGATTCATATCTTAGCCCAAAGGTCTTTTCAATGCCGATTTCTTTTTTCAGGTTCCGTTCGTAATTGCTGAAAAGGGTAAGCTTGCTTGTTGCTCGAAGTTCTCCCTTAAAATAGATACTTTGGGTTGAATCCCTGGTATAACGGTATTCTATCCGTAGCTCATCGCCGCGGTCGTCATGGAGCCGGCAGGAAATATTGCCCGTGTCCAGTTCATCGTTTTGATGGTTCCAGCTAGCATCTGCGTTAAGCGTTATCAGTTCCGCCGGGGTCAGCTCGAGTTCGGCGTAAAGCGGCAGCCAGGGATCTTCGGGATCATCCCGGGAATCATTATGTTGCCGGAAACTATATCCCTGCTCAATGAAAAACCTGGCAAACCTGTTATAGGTATAGTTGTTTTCATCATCTTTTCCGTTTCCCGGCGCTGTTTTCTTTGATGTAAAAAGGTTGGTAAAGGAGAGGGCCAGACGATTTTGTGCCTCGATCCGGTCGGTTTGCTCAAAATACGGGTATTTTGACTGATCGGTCTCAGGAATATATACATAGGAAAGCCTTGGTATGAGCACGTGGTTGATTTTTTTCACCCGCCCCTTGTCAAAAGAAAAAACCCGATTGATATCAGTGGTTAGATCCACCTCGATATCGTATAATTCCCTGTGCATGTACCGTTTTTTCCCGGGCTCGTAGATATCCCGGTCCGCATCTATATACCATGCTGTCTGGCGAAACCCTATAGAGGGTTCAAAGGAAAAATACGGATCGACCCTCAGCGGCAGGTAAGCTCTGGGATGCAGATCCAGGCGGTTGCCGGTAAGCCCGTTTTGTCTGTGAAAATAGGTATATTCGGAATCAATAGTGCCAAAAAGCAGGCCGCCGGACATATCTTCAAATACGGGCTGCTTTAGTGCATTGTATTGGATGCGCGGCAGCTGCTGCAGGGTGTCGTCTTTATCTTCCAGCCGCCTTTTAATTACATTGTCGTACCATACCAGGTCTGCATTAAAGCTCTGATAGGTCCAGGTTCGGTTGATGTTTAAACGGTTGGTTCGTACGGGGTCGTTTTCATCGTCAATATCGCGCCCGAATTCAGACGAAAAATAATCATCAGTGGCCTCATGCCCCATTAATCCGTCTGAAAATTCCCGGAGATAATCCTGGTCGCTTACAATGTCGAGATCCAATTTGGCCATGGCATCATACGGTAGCTGCTGGTCGGCTTTAATGCGTATCCAGTAGCGATCCTCATTTGGCCTTATGGCATTGTCATCATCATCATCATATCCCCATTTTTCGGTTGCTTCAGGGGATCCGTCATCAACATGGCGGTCTTTGAATCCGTCCGCCATTAAACTCCCCTTTGAGTTTTCAGACAGCTTGTATCGGTATTCGAGTCCGAATTTTTCTCCGCGTTTTTGTATATGATGATAGTAGAATGTTGCATCAGTGTTCTTTGAGATCGCCCAGAAAAAGGGCTGGATGAATTCGGCTCCGTTTCTGTCGGAATATCCCGCCCGCGGCAAGAGCAGGCCGGTCTGGCGCTCCAGCTTTACCGGAAACATAAACCACGGCACATAGAGCATCGGCACTCGTCTTGCCCAAAATGCCGCATGAGTCGCATATCCGTAACCCTCGATCGTGACGTCTACCTGTTTTCCGGTGATTTGCCAATCCGGATTAGGCCCTTCACAGGAAGTAAGAGTTCCTTCTGTAATATGGTAGGTGTTTTCGCCTGTTTTTTCAATCCTGTCGCCCTTGATGCGGAAATTGTTTTCCTTTATAAAAACAAACCCTTCATACAGGGTGCCTGTTCCGGACCCCAGATCCATCTCAAGGCTGTGTCCGCTTAAGCGATCGCTTTCTGACAGCAGCTCTACATTGCCTGTGGCCTCGGCGGTCATATCCTTTCTGTTTAATACGACCTGATCAGCGGAAAGCCGCTTTTGTCCCTGAACAATTTCAACGTTTCCGAAAGCTTTATAGTCCTTGGTATTTGCATTATATGTGATCCGGTCGGCGGTAACCCGCCATTCCCCGCCGTCTTCGGCCATCTGATCAAGAAATTCCCGGCATGGAGCCTCGGGGGGTGATACCGTAGCGATGCAGAACATTGCAGTCAGAAGCGAAAAAATTTTTAATAATCGTGGAGCAGGCATATCTACGCGTTTCAGCAAAAATTAACCTTTCTACACCATTTCCAGCAATTCCCGGTGAATTTCTTATATCCTTGCACTGCTGCATATGTGGAAGTCCTGAGGTCCGGGGCAATTTTTTCGCTCCTGACCGTTTTCGGAATTCATTAAATGTCTTCGTTGAAATTTCAACGTTCCGGCATTTGCTGGATATTTTCCGAAAACGCTCAATGTCGCTTCAAAAACAGCCCCGGACCTCGGACTTCCTTCATTCTAAAGCCTCTAAACAAATAATTACATCAGTCTTATCAGGGTCGGTATTGAAATCGACTCCGATTCCTATCCCGATTTTGATCAAACTGCGAGGAAAAACCAGAAAAGGAATTTCATATATGCCGATTCCTGCGATTTGAAAAATTCACCGGGAATTGCTGCACCATTTCAATGTTCACAGATTAGAAGTCCTTACGATACTATCCAGGTTTGTTGGAAAACGTTCTCCATCAAATTAAAATCTTTACTTTCCCCTTTCAATCAAGAACACGAATAATAACTTGATGCACGGGTAAAATTCCAGTATAAAAAACCGGAAAATTAAAAATGTCAAGCCAATAAGCGGAAAAACCAGCTATGAACAAAGCATTTGCAGGACATCGGCGAAATGAAGAAGAGGTTTGTCAATCAACTGAGCCCCGGTGAATCAATAAGCGACCTGTTTGTTCTGGCGGAAAAAAACATGGGGCATAAAAAAGACGGGGCTCCATACCTAAGCGTTGTGCTTTCGGATAAAACCGGCCGGATACAGGGAGTGGTATGGGACAATGTAGAGCAGATCGCATCCAGGGCCGCAGCCGGAGACTTTGTCAGCATCCAGGGCCTTGTATCCGAATACAGAGGTGTTCTGCAGGTGGTTGTAAAGGCCATGAAAGCGGAATCCGAAGGTATCGACCCCTCGGATTTTCTGCCCGCCACCGGCCGGGATCCGGAACAGATGTTTGAGCGTTTAAAAAACGTGGCCGAGTCTCTGGAGTCCGGCCCTCTGCGCGAACTTTTGGAAAAGTTCTGGCAGGACACACAATTTGTCAGGAATTTCAAAAAAGCCCCTGCAGCCAAAAAAATGCATCATGCCTATATTGGAGGGCTTCTTGAACATACGCTCTCGCTTGTGCTTCTGGCCGAACGGGTGGCCGGCCATTACTCGGGCATAGACCGTGATTTGCTCATTGCAGGGGCCATTTTGCACGACATAGGTAAAATCAAGGAATTTACCTATGACAGCCGTATCGATTACTCGGACGAAGGAAGACTGGTTAATCACATAATTATAGGCATTCGGATGCTCGAGGAAAAAATGGCGGATATGCCGTCCATGACTGCAAACACCGCACTTTTGTTAAAGCATCTGGTTGTCAGTCACCATGGAACCCGGGAATTCGGTTCCCCGGAACCTCCGAAGACTCTGGAAGCGGTTTTATTAAATTACCTGGATGAAATTGATTCCAAGATAAACGGCATCCGTGAATTCATGGAAAACCAGGATTCCGGGGCTGATTGGACGGGTTATCATAAACCGCTGGACCGGTTTTTTTATAGAGGAAAACCGGAATCCCCGGCATAGTCGTTGTTCGGATTCCCTTATTATGTTTATTACACTGGAAGGCATTGAAGGTTCTGGAAAATCAACCCAACTCCCGGCCATTGCAGCGCACCTGGAGCAGCTTGGGCATACCTGCCTTTCCACCAAGGAGCCGGGGGGGACGCAGGTGGGTGAACAAATACGGGCGATTTTGCTCGATCCCGGCAATACGGATCTTGACGCGATGGCGGAACTTCTTTTGTATCAGGCCGACCGTGCTCAGCATGCAAACCGTGTAATCAGGCCGGCTCTGGCAGCCGGAAAAACCGTGATCTGCGATCGTTTCGTTGATTCCACAGTTGTATACCAGGGTGCTGCAAGAGGAATCTCAGCGGATCTTATCACGGAAATAAACAGGATGGTGCTCGGCGATCTTAAGCCGGATATCACTTTTTTACTTGATCTTAGCCCCGAACTAGGGCTATCCCGGGCATGGCGTCAAATCGAGTCCGGTTCGCGAATGCGGGGCGAAAGCCGGTTTGAACAGGAGCGTCAAAAGTTCCATGAAAAGGTGCGGCAGGGTTATCTTGCCCTGGCGGAAAAAGAACCGGAACGTATCCGGATAATTGACGCCCACGGGCCGCAGGACGAGGTCGGGGCGGCAATCAAAGGTAAACTGGAACAATTGTTGAAGTAGTGTGCGAATTTCGAATTTATAAATAAAAGATGAACATGAGTTATTCTATACTGGATGCCATAGGCAACACTCCCCTGGTGGAGATCCGAAGGTTGTCGCCGAATCCGAAGGTCAGGATACTTGCCAAGCTCGAATATATCAATCCGGGCGGCTCGGTAAAGGATCGGCCTGCTCTTGCCATGATCGAGGCGGGCGAGCGTTCGGGCGAGCTTAGCCGGGACAAGATCGTTTTGGAAGCTACAAGCGGCAATACAGGCATAGGTCTTGCCATGGTCTGCACGGTAAAGGGCTACAAGCTGCTTCTTGCCATGTCTGATGCGGTTTCCATGGAACGGCGCAAGATTCTGGCGGCAAGAGGGGCGGAGATTTTACTTACACCCGGCCACCTGGGCACCGACGGGGCCATCGAGGAGGTCTACCGCCTGGTTCGCGAAGACCCTGAGCGTTATTTTATGACCGATCAGTATAACAATCCCGCCAACTGGCAGGCCCACTATTTTGGTACCGCAGAAGAAATCATCGCTCAGACTGAAGGAAGAATTTCAAAGTTTATCGCCACCATGGGCACCACCGGCACGGTGATGGGATGTGCCCGCCGGTTCAGGGAATACAGCCAAAACATCGAGGTGATCGGTGTGGAGCCTTATCTGGGCCACAAGCTCCAGGGGCTTAAAAATCTCAAAGAAGCCTACATGCCTGAAATTTTCGAAAAACAGTGGCTTGATAGAAAAGTAAATATAGATGACGAGGAAGCCTTTGAGATGACCCGTCGCCTGGGCCGCGAGGAAGGTCTGTTTGTCGGCATGAGCAGCGGTGCGGCCATGGTGATAGCCGCCAGAGAAGCAAAAAATATGTCGGAAGGGACCATAGTGGTGTTATTTCCCGACAGCGGCGAGCGGTATCTTAGCACCCCGTTGTTTTCTGTTAAGAAAAAGGCCGAAATCCATTTGTTTAACACCCTTACCCGCTCCAAGATGCCTTTTGATCCTATACGAAGCGGCCGGGTATCCATGTATACATGCGGACCAACCGCCAACAAGCGCATCCACCTTGGAGAATGCAGGCGTTTCGTGTTTTCCGACCTGCTCTGCCGGTATCTGATTTACCGTGATCTGCAGGTCAGCCACGTGATGAACATCACGGACATGGACGACAAGACTATACAAGGTTCAGAGGCCGCCGGGCAGTCGCTTGAACAATTTACAAACCATTATATAGAGCTGTTTAAATCGGACCTGGAGGATTTAAACATACTTCCTGCAAAAGCATATCCCAGGGCAGGCGAGCATGCATCAGACATGGTGGAACTGGCAAAGCAGCTTTATGAAAAAGGCGTTGCCTATGAAAAGCTGCGGTCGCTTTATTTTTCCATAGGAAAGTTTGAGGAATACGGCCGGCTTTCAGGAATTGATATAGACAAGATAAAGCTTGGCGCCACAGTGGACCTTGATGAGTATGAAAAAGAGAATCCCCGCGATTTTACCCTGCTCAAAAGGGCCCGGCTCTCTGAACTAAAGCGCGGCATTTACGTTAAGACCAGGTGGGGCAATGTGCGGCCGTCCTGGCATATTCAGTGCGCCGCCATTTCCATGAAGCACCTGGGCGAGACATTTGACATTCATACCAGTACCCGGGAACTGGTCTTTCCGCACCATGAAAACGAGCTGGCCATTGCAAAAGCTCTTACCGGAAAACCTCTTGCCAGGTATTGGGTGCACTGCGAACAGGTGTTAGCGCAGGAAGCGGATGAAAGTTTGCATCGTTTAAGGCTTCCGTCACTGGAAGAATTAAAGGCCTCGGGTTATAATCCCAGAGAGGTGCGTTTCTGGCTTATTACGGCCCACTATCGCAAGCCTCTGCGTTATGCGCCCAAAAAGCTGGAACAGGCAAAAAAAGCCCTCAGGCGGATAGACGAATGTGTTCAGGCGCTTCAGGATGTCTCGGAGGGGGGCTTTGAAAAATCAGGCGGTGAAGAAATAGATCAGATCGCCTATGATATTCGGCAGGGGTTTATTAACGCCATGGACGACGATCTTAACATGCCGCAGGCAATGGCGATTTTATTCAGAAAAATAAGGCAGATAAATGCATTTATATCGAATGGTCGTCTGGGAGCCCCGGATGCGGACAAGATTCTGAACACATTTAAAGATCTTGACCGGGTTCTCGGAATTTTCGATTTTAGCAGAAAACGGTATTCGCCTGAAATAGAGGCACTTATAAAGGAGCGCCGCGAGGCCCGCAGGCAGGGAAATTTTGCAAAAGCCGATCAAATCCGCGAACAGCTCGAACAGACCGGCATTGAAATAAAGGATGAAAAAATAGATAACTCATGAGCAATCCATCAGCTGCTTTTTTTCCGTTTACGTTTATCTCCGGGCATACGGCCCGGGCCTGTTCGGCCCGTTTCGGCCCGGTTGTTTTATACCAGCCCGCCAAAGGCGCCGTCCCGGAGGCAATGACCGCGCTTGAAAAACAAGGTGAAATCATTTTGCGGTATCCCGTGACAGGAGACGATCGTCGTCTTGCACATTTGGCCCGAGAGTTTCAGGACTGGGGAGGAATGCACGAAAAATCGTCTGCGGCTGTAAAAAAGTTTGCGGAAAACGGGTTTTACAACCAGGAATTCGCCCCGGAGATCAGCACGGAAATTTTAAAGGGCCCCAGGGAACCGGATCAGGATCCCGGGCCGGTATTCAACGCCAGGCTGTTTCTGCTCCTGGCCCAGGAATATGACAGGCAGACAGCCGAACTCGAAGCAGAACTTTCACTGACAGACAATGCGGCAAGGGATCTTTTCTCGGGGATAAAGGGCGGCATGGAGGATCATCCCGGATTTTCCCCCGGTTTTGACGAATCGGCCCGGGCCCCGGATCCGGGCGGATATATGACAGAGCCAAGACTGCGGGCCTGGCATTATCTTATGGCCGCAGACCCTGAACCTGCGTCACTTTTGGTCACTTCGAGCCCTGCGGTAATCGGGGCCATGCAGGAGCGTTTTGAGACCATGAGCGCTTTGGAGCGGCTCCCTGAAGATATTGAGTTATATTCGCCAAAACAAGGAGAGCCGGAGGATGGCTACGCGGTAAAAATTTATAAAATCCGGGAATGCAGCTGTTTTGTCTGCCTGCTGACTTGTTTTGAAGAAAACCTTAAAAAATGAAATCATGTCTCTTGACTCGTTTCACCATTTGGTATATTGAGGGAAATTCTGCGGTATAATGCCGGAAATATAGGCTCTGTGATTAATAAATACTTATTTTTCGATTAAGAGAAAGGAGATGGAAAATGGCTTTTAATCCGATTGTTGACTCTGAGAAATGCGAAGGCTGCGAAGAATGCGTAGAGGTTTGCCCCGTGGAGGTTTTTGAAATTCAGGATGGCAAATCCGTTCCTGTCAATGCCGAGGAGTGCCTGGGATGCGAAAGCTGCATCGAGGTCTGCGAGCCCGGTGCAATTACAGTGGAAGAAACATAGCCCGTAGACGGGCTGTTTTTTCGCCCCGGCCATTTTTTCAGGATGGCCGGGGATTGAAGTTTTTTAAAGCTGTAAGGTCCGTACCCCCGATCTTAAAATTTTCCAGATAATCCCTTCCGACAGAAGCATTACAAGAGTACAAGATTCCAGTACTTGCACAGCTTGAAACAAATCCTGCAAGCCCTCTGAATAAGGTGTGTTGAGCCGGTCAAAAATGGTTTGCATATGGTTTCATATTTTTCGATAATAAGAATGCAAAAAATCTGTTGAGAGTTTATGATGACTTTTCCTGAAATGGCTGTGTTCCAGCAGCGACTTGCTTCCATGCCGATAAAAGATGCCGCGCAGGAGGCACGTGCGGCCCTGGACCGGGCAGAGTCCGGACTTCCCGAATTATCCGGAAAATCCGTGGCAGTAGCCGTTGGGAGCAGACGCATAGACCGGCTTGATACGGTTGTGGGAGAAGTAATAAAGTTTTTAAAGGCCCGGGGGGCAAGCCCTTTTATTGTGGCTGCCATGGGAAGCCACGGGGGCGCCTCGGCAGAAGGACAGAAGTCGCTGCTGGGCGTATACGGCATCACAGAATCAAGTATGAATGCAGCTATTTATGCGGACATGAATACCACGGTGGTTGACCGTACGCCTGACGGATTGCCGGTTCATGTCTCAAACGCCGCACTTCAGGCGGATCATGTCATTCCCGTCAACCGGATAAAGCCGCATACCAAGTTTTGCGGGGACATAGAAAGCGGTTTGTGCAAAATGCTTACTATAGGCCTTGGCAACGCCGAGGGGGCGGCTGCATGCCACCGTTTTGCCGTACGAAATTCGTTTGGATTCATAGAAACAGTCGCAGCAATACTTTTAAACCGTTTAAATGTGGCATTCGGCGTTGGGGTTATTGAAGACGGCTGCGGCAAACTGGCACG
>JAIPDT010000032.1 GCA_021737545.1 Desulfobacteraceae bacterium | reverse complement strand
TGCGGACAGACATTTTGCTGTCGGCAGTATCGGATACTACTACCACCATGGGTCTGAGGATGGTTACCGGCTTTTTTGCGGCTTTTCTCCGGTCAAAGATCCCGAGCCGGCATTTGCCGCTTGCCAGGCGAAGCCTGCCGCCCCATCCTTCCCAAGTATATATGTCGTCATAAATTAGCATGTGTGTTACTGTATCCCGGTTTAAGGATAACCGAAAGAGATTTTAACCTTTTGTAAATGAAAATAAGGATGCCTGCTTAAGATGGCAAACAAGGAGAACCGCACAGAAGGAGTGACCCGCCTGGAGTTAGACGGCAGGGAGATTATCCTGGTGGGAACCGCTCACGTATCAAAAGAGAGCGCCGAACTGGCCGAAGCGGTCATAGAAAAGGAAAAGCCGGACAAAGTGTGCGTGGAGCTTTGCGCCTTGCGCCACCAGTCCATCCGCAACAGCGAGCAGTGGCGGCAGATGGATATCGTCAAGGTAGTAAAGGAGAAAAAGTCGTTTTTGCTGCTTGCCAATATGATGCTTACTTCCTTTCAAAAGCGCATCGGAAAAAAACTCGGCGTGCGTCCCGGCGAGGAAATGATCCGGGCCCTGGATGCGGCAGAAAACGTCGGGGCGGATATCTGCCTGGCAGACCGTGAGATCACGGTAACGTTGTCGCGCACCTGGAGAGGCACGAGGTGGTGGAACAAAATCAAGCTGTTTTTCCAGTTGATACTCTCCATGGGCGGCATAGACGATATCGACGAGCAGGCGGTCGAAGAGATGAAAAAAGAAGACATCCTTCAGAGTCTGCTCTCGGAACTTGAAAAATCCCACCCCTCCATCCGCAGAATACTTATAGATGAACGCGATCAGTATATGGCCCACAAGATCCGGAACGCCGGAGGACAAAAAGTGGTTGCAGTGGTGGGCGCCGGTCATGTGCCGGGAATCAAAAAATACCTTTATGAGGAGATAGATCCGGCATCGCTTGAAACCGTCCCGCCCAAGGGCAGGGGGCTTAAGGTGTTTAAATGGCTGCTTCCGGCGCTGATTATTCTGATTTTTGTGGTGGGTTTTTTTTCCGGCGGTGCGGAGGCCGGTAAATCCATGCTGGTCTGGTGGTTACTGGCAAATGCAGTATTTGCAGGACTCGGGACTGTTGCGGCCTTTGGTCATCCGGCCACCATTGTTTCAGCAGTTGCAGCCGCGCCCTTAACCTCGCTTAATCCAATGCTCGCGGCCGGATGGGTGGCAGGACTGGTGGAGGCGTATTTTCGCAAGCCCAAGGTGGCAGATTTGGAGGATCTTTCAACTGACATCCTGTCAATCAGGGGGTTCTGGCGGAACAATGTCACACGGATTTTGCTGGTTGTGGTTTTTGCCAATCTGGGTAGCACGGTGGGCACGTTTGTTGCCCTGCCGCTTATGGTAAAGGCTATGGGAATATAAGATTTTAAATCCGGGGGGTTTTCGCACGAGGTGTCCGGGGACGATTTGCTCTCTGCTGACCGCTTTTGCGCTCAATACGACTCGCAAACCGCCCCCGGCCACCTCTGAATTTCGGGTTTAGTATTTGATAGAATCGTAAAAAGTCGATTTCTTCACTCCGTATTATTATTGTATTATTTTCACCACCCGGCGTTGATACATCCTTCCATTAGGCAGGGTGTGGGTGGTGTTGACAACCCTGAGACGATCTTGTGCGAACAATTGGATGGCTTCCGGATAGAGTTGCCATTCTTCGGCCAACCCCCTTTTTTTAACATCCTCCAGGGTATCGGTTTCGTGGATAGTAAAGCAGCGTTGCCCGATAATCGGCCCGGTATCTTCGCCGTAGTCGATAAAATGAACCGTGCAGCCGCCTACTTTGCAGCCGTAGCGGAAGGTGTCTCCGTAGCCGTCCGTTCCGGCAAAGGCAGGCAAAAGCGCCGGATGAATGTTCATGATCCGGGGATTTTTAGGATCGGTATTGACGCGGTCGATGAAATAAGGTGACAGGTTGCGCATGAACCCGGCCAGGACCAGGAGATCAAAGGGATAGGGTTTCATTTTTTCCAGCAGGGCTGCTTCGGCAATGGCACGGGTACAAAGAAAGCGGTCAAGCTTTTCCGGGTCCGCGTCAGAGGCGAAAAATGACTGTCTGGACCGGATGTCGGCGAGATCGAAATCCCCGGGCAGTTTCCGGTCATCCGGTGTCTGCCGCCAATCCGAGATAATGTGGCGATAATTTACCACAAATGCGGGAATTCCGTGCCGGGCGGATTTTTCTATGCCTTCGGCCTCGGGGTTGTCTGATCCGGCAAACACAACCTGTCCGTTGATCCGGTCTTTTTCGCACGCCTCGATTATGGCCTCGAGATTTGTTCCCGAGCCGCTTATCAGGGCGCCGATGCGAACGGAAGATGCCATGGGACCGCCTTTGCGTCAGTTTTCAGAGCCGTTTCCGTTTTCCCCGAACAACTGGTTCATGATCTTGTCGGCCCTGGATTTGTCCAGGGTAAACGGATCCGGGGCATCCGAGGATTCGGCCGGATATGCTTCCGCCTTATTGCCGCCGGTCTTTGGATAAATTCTAAGCGAGTGTTGACGCGAATCCGTTGACAGGCGCATAGTATAGATCGGGTTTTTGAAATTCTTTTCGGCCGGGTCACCGATAAACTCCCGGCATGTCAGGTTGTTGACCCGGCTCAGCAATTGGTCCACCTTGTCTTGCGCTATTTTGTTGCCCTTGGTATCTTTCCATACAGGTTGCGAGGGTTTGTCAGCTTCAGATTTTTCTTCAGGTGTTTTTTTGGATTCTGTTTCGGCTGGTTTTTCCGGCCGCTCGCGTGTGAGTTCTTTAACGGTTTTATTCTTTTTAATACGTATCCGTTCGACCGCGGATTTGTCAAATGCCAGTACGGTTTTATCCCTCAGTTGTTTTGCCGTGTTTGCAAATTGTTCGCGGAAGTTGCCGCTGGCATGATAGACACGCGGGTTTTCGGGCAGCCTGACAAAAGTATGCTTGTAAGACGGGGCGGTTTTGCCCACATAAAATGAGCGGATTTGTTTTCCGTCAGCCGACCAGGCGGTCACGTGAATCCGGTTTTGATCTCCGAGGTTGTAGGTGGAGTAATTGCCCCCTTCAGATACCAGGGCCGTGACTTCGAGGTTTTGGAGTGTATCGAGCATGGAATGGATTTTGTCTGCATCCGCGCGCCAGTTCTGGTCGGTGATGCGCCATTGTCCCTTTTTTCTCATGAGTTCGACGCTTTTTTCGGGCTGCTCGATTTTGATCCGGGCGATTTCAGTGTCCGGGTATTTTTCCAGTGCAGGCAGTTCATAATTTACCCGGTCAGTTTTGTGCACCGCCAGATAAACCGCCAGGGCGACGATGATGACAGCAAGTACGATATATTCCTTTTTGACCTTCATTGGCTCGTGCTCCTGTTGTTTTTCTTTATTCTGCAAACATCATCCGGATGCGGATACGTTTTTGCTTCCGCCGCCACCATGCAACCAGACCGACAATGATTACCAGAACGGGCAATCCGGCGATATTGCCGGTCCTGACAAGGCTGCGAACCGCCGGGCTAGTTTCACGCAGAGGATTTAACTGCTGGGTTTTACCGCGCAGTGCTGCCATTTCATTTCTTCCGTTTAAGGCGTCAATTGCGTTTAAAACAAATACTGAATTGGGCCCCCTGCCTTCAGAGTCTATGAGCGTGTCTGCAAGCAGGTTGGCAGAGCCTGTTGCCAGAATTTTTGCATGTTTTCCCCGGGGGATGAACCGATCTTTGGCCTCGATTTCCGGCCGACCGGGCTCTGTTTTTAAACTTTTTTCTTCGGCTTTTCCGGTTTCCTTTTCGGCGGATTTATTCTTTCCTTCCTGATTCTGGCTTTCAGCGGTTTTTTTAACCGGCACGGGCTTTCCTTTAAAATAGCTCGGAAACCGGCCTTCCACCAGCCAGGCAAGGTCATGTTTGCCGTATTTTTCTTCTGCCTGCGGAGGCTGGATCATCATGAGATTTAACTGAATGTTGTCTTTCATCAGCCAGGATTGATCAGATGAGGAAAAAAGCCGGTTGGCGGAAAGATTGTTTTCTTCCACGACCTGCCGGTTTATATTGACCAGGGAGTTTTCAAGAGTGATCAACCCCTTTATATTTTTCATAAAATCCAGGTTATGGTTTATGTTCTTGTTTTTTATTCTCGGTGCGAAATAAATAGGCTGATTGCCGCCTCCTTGGTTTTCGGGCATTTTTTGCTCATAGCAGTTTTTGTCCAGTACATATGCCGGTTCTATGCTGACGCCGTAGTTGGAAAGAAGTTTTTCAAGGCCCGTATCCATGGGGACATGTGAGGCTCCGGGAGCCCTGCCGCGGCTCTGGCCGGCTTGTTTTAACCCGGGCGAAAATATAGCCAGATTCGTACCCCTCATCAAGGCCTGATCGATCTGATAGAGTTCGTAATCCGTAAAAGACTCTGTGGGCCGGGCGATTACCATGCAGTTCAATCCTTCGGGAATCGGATTTTCGGCCAGGTTTATTTGTTTTATATTGTAGGTGTCTGTAATCAGGCCGCGGATATTGCCCAGAGACTCCTGTTGCCGGGGATTCTGCCTGGAGCGCATTTGTCCGGCAATGCTTAAAGTTCCGTGATCCGCCAGATACCCGAGGTCCTGATTTATCCCTATCAGTGTCTCGATGTTTTGCTCAACGGTCTCCTTGATTGTTTCCATGTCCATTAGCTCATACTGGTTGCCCAGCATGGGGACTTTGTATACGTCCATGAGCTGGATGGTTCGGCTTTTGCCTTGGTAAGCAAGGGCCAGGCCCAGGCCACCCTGTCCCGCCGGGATGCCTTCTTTTTTCAATGCCGGCCACTGCAGATTTAAAAGATCGTATTTTTGGCTTAGCTCATTAAGGCTGGTGTTTGATTTTTCCGGATCGATGTATTCATAGGTAAGCCTGCCGTAGTTTTTTCTGTTGATCTCGGTTACGGCTTTTTTGACAATATCAGGCAATTCAGCCAGCTTCGGGGTGCCTATATGGGGGGCGATATCTTTTAAGGTTGAAGACATGATGAGCCTGGCGTGGATTTTGTCTTCCAGGCCAGCCAGGGCGCTGATCTTGTTGCCGAGCTTTTCAATGGCTGCTGTGAGCTTATATTCCAGTTGTTCGGTAGAGGTCACTGCCGGGACTTTTTCTATCAGATCCCCGTGGATGATTGCCAGTCCCATGTAGGCATTTTTGAATTTGATTTCATCCTGTTCCACACTGCGAATCTGGACCGGGCGGATTCCGTAGCTTTGTGCGAGTTCCCGGTTTTTTTGACTCGATCCGGCCAGGCCCTGACCTTCAGGGTTGACATTGTAGAACCGGTAGTTGAAGTTTTTATTAGAGTACACGGCATATTCCTCAAGCAGGTCCTGCAGATAGCGCCTGGTTTTGTTGTGAGGGGCCGGCAGGTTCTCTGTGAAAAACACCTTCACGGTCAGGGGCTCTGCAAGTTCGCTTACGGCCTGTTTGCTTGCCGGCGAAAGCGAATACATGTTGTTTTCCGTGAGGTCGAACCTGGCAAAAAGAGTGATGCCGACAATGTTTACAAGCACCACGACCACTACATAAACGGCGAATTTAATACCGGTTTCGGTTCGCAAGTGTTTCTTCATTCCGCAATACTCCTTATTTCTTGTACTGCAATGAGATGCCGGTGGCATACAGTCCCAGAAACATTATGGAAAGAAAGTAGATGATATCCCTGGTATCTATCACTCCCTTTGAAATGTTTTCAAAATGATAGCCCGCGCCCAGGTACTCGATGACATCCACCGCTTCTGCCGGGAAAAAAATCAGCATTTTGTTGATCATGGTAAGCCCGACACATATGGCGGCTCCCAGGATAAAGGCGATGATCTGGTTGCGGGTCAGTGAAGAGGCAAACAGGCCGATGGCCGAGAACGCTCCCCCCAGCAGCAGGGCGCCGATATATCCGCCTATCACGGGACCCCAGTCCAGATCGCCCAGAAACGAAATGGATAACGGGTAAGCCAGGGTCGGGACAAGCATGGCGGCGGTCATCACCACGCCGGTGGCAAATTTGCCGATTATGATGTCGGTCCGGGTTACAGGCATGGTGGCTATGAGTTCGTAAGAACCGGTGTTTAGTTCCTCGGAGAACAATCTCATGGTGATTGCCGGGATTACAAAGGAGAATATGACAGGAAGCAGGTTGAAGAAATTTCGCATGCTGGCCTGGTCGTAGATGAAAAAGGCGGAAAAGAAAAACCAGCCGGCTACTACCAGGAAAACTGCGATCACGATATAGCCGATCGGAGAGGCGAAATAACCGGAGCACTCTTTTTTGAGAATGTGATGAAACTGCCGCATTTTAGTTCTCCTTATTGACTTGCCGGGTCAGGCTGGAAAATATGGATTCCAGGGTCTGGGCCTCCTGGTGAAAATCGAGAAGCGTCCAGTCGGTTTGTTTTATGGCCTTATAAACGGACTCCCGCAAATCCTGCCGGGGGCTGCAGCGTATGTTGAAGCCTATGGCCTCATCGGTTTCGGCTCCGGATTGCCGCACCGATTCCACCCCGTCTATGGATTCTATTGTCGCCCGGACATGTTCAGGATCCGCATTTTTCAGGCTCACGTGCAGCAGCGCGCCCCGGCCGGTTCCATGCTTTAAGGCCTCGGTGGCATCATCTGCCACTATTTTGCCCTGATCGATAATCATGATCCTGTCGCAGGTGGCTTCTGCTTCGCTTAAAATGTGAGTGGAAAAAATTATGGTTTTTTCCTCCCCGATTTTTTTAATCAGGCTGCGGATTTCCGCGATCTGGTTTGGATCCAGGCCTTGGGTCGGCTCATCGAGGATAAGGATTTCAGGATCGTTCATCATGGCGTGGGCAAGGCCGACCCGCTGGTTCAAGCCCTTGGAAAGTTCGCCCACGGCCTTGTGCATAACCTGGGAAAGCCCGCACAGCTCGGCCAGATACTTGAGCCGTCCGGGGATTTTGTCAGAGGAAATGCCTCGTACGGCTGCCACATAGCTTAAGTAGTCATAGACCAGCATGTCCCTGTAAAAAGGCGAGGATTCAGGCAGATAACCGAGCATCTGTTTGATTTCCAGAGGGTTTTCGGTGACGGTCAGGTCATTGATCCGGATTTCACCGTCGCTGGGCGGGAAAAAACCGGTGAGCATTTTTAAGGTCGTGGTCTTGCCCGCCCCGTTGGGGCCGAGCAACCCCAGGATTTCGCCCCGGTTTACATCGAAGCGGATGTGGTCGACCGCGCAGAAATCATTATAATATTTGGTCAGTTCTTCAACATGGATCATCGGCTTTCTCCTTGCTTTACAAAGTTTGCCGTATGAAGTGGATAGTGTGAATTTTCAATCACTAGGAGGCCTAATCACAATTGTATGCCTATAAAAGAAAACCTCGCCTTTGTAAAGAGTGAATTTGAGATGTATAATAACGGAGCGAAGAAATCGATTTTTTACGAAACCATCATGCTTGCAATCTAAAAAGAAAATACAGAGGTGGCTTTGATGAAAGAAATGGATCGGTTAATGCAGATTGTGGAGACCCTGCGCGCTCCGGGCGGATGCCCGTGGGATGCCGAGCAGGATCACAAGAGCCTTATCCCCGGCCTGCTCGAAGAGGCCTACGAGCTTGCAGAGGCGATTGAGAATGAAGACTCCCGGGCTATGGAAGAAGAACTGGGGGATGTCTTGCTCCAGGTGGTCTTTCACAGCGTGATCGCAAGGGAAGACGGAGATTTTAGCATTTCGGATGTGCTCCGGGTACTTGCTGACAAGCTGGTATACAGGCATCCTCATGTATTCGGCGACGCGGAGGCGGCAGATTCCTCAGAAGTGATCGCAAACTGGGATTTGCTCAAAAACGGGGAAAGCAGCAAGAAAGATCGTGCATCAATTGCAGACGGAATTCCAAAGAGCCTGCCTGCATTGTTCTATGCCTTAAAGATACAGAGCCGGGCCCAAAGGCTCGGGTTTGATTGGGAGGATACCTCCGGGGTAATTGAAAAGATCCGGGAGGAAACAGACGAACTCGAGGCAGCTTTGGCACGCGGTGATCAACAAATGATGGCCGATGAAATAGGAGATCTTATTTTTTCTGCTGTAAATCTTGCCCGCAAACTCGGCGTGGATCCTGAAACAGCCGTGCACCGGGTCAACCGCAGATTCGCGGACCGGTTCAGGCAGATCGAGGACGAGGCCCGAAAGCGGGGAATATCAGTGACGGAAATGTCCATGGAAGAAAAAGAACGCATTTGGCAGAAGGCAAAATAAAAAAATTTCTTTTCCGTATCAAGTTGCTGATCCGCGATTTTCCTTCTCCTTATTCTAAAACATTTATTTTTTCTTATAAAACAAAAAGTTATATATTTTTTGAAAATCGTTGGTTGGTGTTAACAGCGATTTTTTTAATTTTTGTCCGGTTTGTCCGAAGTTTTTTAAATAATGAGTATTTGCTTAAAATTTCAAAAGTTATAATCATATGTTCAAAATCATTGTTTTGCCTTCTTGACAAGCATTCTTCCTGGTGTTCTTATACAACCTTTTTTATCAGATCCGATATAATTTATCAGAATATATAATAATTATAATTTATCCAGGTCGGAGCGAGGTATAATTATGAATATGAAAAAGAAGCTGTCAGCCGCCGAATTCGTAGTGCTTGCCGAGATGAATACCCCAAAAGGAGTGGACATCTCGGAGTTTGTCACCAATGCCAGGGGTATAAAAGGCAGGATGGACGCAGTGGTTATACCCGACATGGACAACGGCGTAATGAGGATGAGTGCCCTGGGAGGGGGAGCATTGATGCGCAGGGAAGGCCTTGAGCCGGTTATACATATTTACGGCCGTGACAAAAACCGGATGGCACTTCAGGGCGATATCCTGGCCGCATACGTGCTCGGGATTCAGAATTTAATTGTTACGCCTGCAGAACCCATGGCAAGCGGTGACCATCGCGATGCCAAACCTGTGGAAGACCTGGATGAAACCGGCATCCTGGAGATGATCCGGTCTTTGTGCGAGGGGGTTGACATGGCCGGGTTTGAGCTCAAAGGGGCGCCTGATTTTACAGTGGGGTGCGCTATGGCCCCGGTTGCAGGAGACCAGGAGCTTGCCCGGGAAGTGGAAAACCTTCGTGGCCGCGTTGCAGCAGGGGCGCAATACATTATAACCCCTCCGGTTTTTGATCTTGCAGCTTATGAAAAGATGATTGAGGCGCTTCGGCCCCTGGAGGTTCCGTTAGTGGCGACAGTGTTTTTGCTAAAAAACGTGGGAATGGCGCGTTATTTGTCTATTCACGAGCCGGGCTGCCGCATTTCCGAGGATATGATCCGGCGCATCCGCAAAGCTCCTGACAGGGAAGCGGAATGTATCCGTATGGCAGGGGAAACAACTGCGGAATTAAGAAAAATGGTCCGGGGCGTCAAGATTACCACCCTCGGCTGGGAACACCGGCTGGCAGATATTTTAGAGAAAGCTGGCATTTAGGCGGCAAGCAAACTCATGTGATCAATTGGGGAACCCATGAAAGAATACAGTGATATTGAAGCAAAACAAAGCGGAAACCGGGCCGTACTTGTGATAGGCGGCGGCATGGGCGGCATCCGTGCGGCCCTTGATTTGGCCGAGTCACGCAGGGATGTGGTATTAATAGATAAGTCATATTCCATCGGTGGATTAATGACCCGCCTGGATCGCACCTTTCCAACCAACAACTGCGATTTGTGTACCATTTCCCCGCATCTGTCCGAAAGCGGAAGACAGCTTCTCATTGATCTTAAACCCATGACAGAAGTCGAAAAAGTTGAAGGGGAAGCCGGGGATTTCAGAGTCACCATTAAAACAAAGCCCCGGTATATTGATGTGGAAAAGTGTACTGCATGCGGCGAATGTGTTGAAAAATTTCCTGATTGGGTTCATTTTACGCCGGGGCTGGACCCTCGGGCCCCTACCTGTATGCGCTACCCGCAGGCAACTCCTTATGCGTTTTCCGTGGATGCAGAAAAAGTTACCGATTTCAAGGCGCTCCAGGAGGTCTGCAGGGCCGGCGCCATAGTTCCAGAGGACCGCGAGCGCACTGAGACGCTCTCTTTTGCCTCAATTGTGCTGGCAACCGGCGCAGAACTTTTTGATCCCTCGGTGCTCGATAATTTCGGGGGAGGAAAGTATGACAACGTAGTAACAGGCCTGGAATACGAACGTATCATGTCGGCATCCGGACCGACGCAGGGCTGGCTGGAAAGACCTTCAGACCGAAAACGTCCCTCACGGGTGGCCTGGATACAGTGCGTCGGCTCACGAGGTATAAACAGTGCAGATGTCCCTTATTGTTCCGGGGTGTGCTGCATGTACGCCCTTAAAGAGGCAATAGTCACAAGGGAGCGGTTTGCAGAGGATATAGAAACCTCTATTTTCTATATGGACATGCGCACCTGCGGCAAGGACTATGAACTGTATCTGAACAGCGCGGTTGACGATTACGGTGTAAGGCTTATCAGGTGCCGGCCTCATTCGGTTGTAGAGGATCCGGAAACAGGGAACCTTTCAATTACCTATGCCACTGACGAGGAATCCTGCCACAAAATCGAAGTTTTTGACATGGTGGTCCTGTCCACCGGTTTCCGGGTGGATGAACAGGTTTTGGAACTTGCCGGGCGCCTCGGCATTGATCTGGATGAACACGGATTCGCCCAAACTGAAAATTTTAAGCCGGTTGCAACTTCGCGTCCCGGTATATACGCATGTGGGGTATGCGAAAGCCCCAAGGACATCCCTGAAACCATGATTCAGGCAAGTGCCGCGGCCGCAGAGGCCGGAATCCAAACACCTCCCGCCCCGCAGGAGCAGGAAGAAGAATTTTTTCCTCCTGAGAAGGATATTTCCGGCGAGCCTCTCAGAGTAGGGGTTTTTGTATGCGACTGCGGAGCCAATATCGGAGGTGTTATCGAGGTTGACGAGCTTGTAAGAAATACCGGCGGGCTTGCCGGCGTCGAGCTTGCCGAAGCAGTCGGCTATGGATGCAGCAGCGAATCAATTAACAGGATGGAACAACTTATTACCGCCAAAGGATTAAACCGCGTGGTGATAGGAGGGTGCTCTCCCAGGACTCATGAGACAAAGTTTCAGGACATGATGCGCAGATGCGGGCTTAACAAGTACCTGGTCGAGATCGTCAATCTTCGCGATCAGGACACCTGGCCTCACATGGATCAGCCAGAAGACGCCCAGGAAAAGGCTTTCAGGCTGATGGAAATGGGGATCTCCGGAATAAGCAAGGCCCGTCCTCTTACGGAGAATACTCTGCCCATCAATCAGAACGTACTGGTTGTCGGGGGCGGAGTGGCAGGAATGAACTCGGCCCTTCTTTTGGCTGACCAGGGTTTTCGGGTTTATTTGGTGGAACGTGAGAAAGAACTGGGGGGACTGGCGCGAAATATTCGGACCACCCTGGAAGGCGAGCATGTAGGAGCCTATATTTCCGATCTGATAGAAAAGGTCAATTCTCACAACAGAATTCAGGTTATGACCCGCACGATTATTGTCGATCATAAAGGGAGGCCCGGGCGTTATACAACAGGTATCCAGACCGGTCGGGGTATGCATTACATGCAGATAGAACACGGTGTTGCCATCATGGCGACAGGCGCACTTGCTAACCGTCCTTCTCAGTATCTTCTGGGCAAACATGACAAAGTGATGACCCAGATGGATTTGGATGTAAAGATCGAAGACGATCCGCAGTCCGTCCGCGATATGGATCAGGTGGTGATGATACAGTGCGTGGGCTCCCGGGAGCCTGGCAACCCGAATTGTTCGCGCATCTGCTGCCAGAGCGCTGTCAAAAACGCCCTGCGGCTGAAGGATGCAAATTCCGAAATGCAGATTTTCGTACTTTACAGGGATATCCGGACCTACGGTCTGTATGAGGATTATTACCGGGAGGCAAGAAGGCGAGGAGTCAGATTTATTCGCTATGAACCTGAAAAGCGGCCCGAGGTCAGGGATGCGGGAGAGGGTCTTGAAGTTGGGGTATACGACCCCATACTGGGCCTTCCCCTGGAGATTTCTGCTGATGCGGTCATTCTGAGTACAGGCTTTGCGGCGGATGATGAAACCACGGAAGATCTTTCAATGATGTTTCATCTGACACGTTCAGATGACGGGTCTTTTCTGGAGGACCACGTCAAGCTGCGTCCTTCCGACATGTCCGTTCCCGGCTTTTTTGTCGCAGGTACCGCTCACAGTCCCAAGTCGATCAGGGAAAGCATTACCCAGGCCCAGGCCGCAGCCGGCCGTGCCCGTTCGCTGCTGGCGAGGCAGGTCATCAATCTGGGTGCGGCGGTGGCAAAAGTCGACGGAGCAAAATGCGCTGCTTGCCTGATTTGCGTTAGAGTATGCCCCTTTAATGTGCCGTTTATAAACGCAGACGGATATTCAGAGATAGATCCGGCCTTGTGCCACGGCTGCGGTACCTGCGCTGCAGAGTGTCCGGCAAGGGCCATACAGCTCATGCGGTACGAAGATGATCAGATACTTGCCAAACTTGAAGGTTTGTTTGAGAGGATGAACTGATGTCAAACACATTTGAACCTGAAATTGTTGCATTCTGCTGCCATTACTGCGCCTATACGGCCGCTGACATGGCCGGCAGCAAGCGGCTTTCCTATCCGCCCAACGTGAAAATCATCCGGGTGCCTTGCACGGGAAAGGTTGATGCCATTCACATAATGAAAGCTTTTCAGAAAGGGGCCGACGGTGTTTACGTGGCCGGCTGTTTGGAAGGCGACTGCCATTTCAAGAACGGCAACCTCAGGGCGGCCCGGCGTGTGCAGCGTGTGCAGGCCCTTTTGGATGAAATCGGGATAGACAGCCGTCGGGTGGAAATGATCACCATGTCTGCCGGCATGGGGGAGCGGTTTGCGAAAACAGCCCGGGAATTCACCGAAAAGATCCGCGAACTGGGCCCCGGTCCTGTCAAGGCCGCAGAGCGGGACTTCGGCCTGAGCGCAGCGGGGTAATTATTGAAATATAACCTGGAGACGGAAAAATGATCACGGCCGTAAGAAAACCGATGGAAGAGATTATAGCATGTGTTTCACCTTATGATCGCATCCTTCTGGCAGGCTGCAACGAATGCGTCAGCGTGTGTTCAGTTGGCGGGCGAAAAGAGGTGTCTCTTTTGTCTTCTGCCCTGCAGATGCATTTTTTGAAGCAGGGCAAGACCTTGGAAATTCAGGAAGTCACTTTGGAACGGCAATGCGATCCCGAATATGTGGAAGAATTGGTTAATTCCGTGGATTCTGCAGATGCTGTTTTGTCCATGGCCTGCGGGTGCGGGGTTCAGACTGTTGCAGCCCGCTTTAGGGAAAAGCCTGTTTTTCCTGCGGTAAACACCGCATTTATGGGCGCATCTGAACGCCAGGGGGTATGGTCGGAGCGCTGTCAGGGGTGCGGAGACTGCGTTCTTGGAATAACGGGCGGTATATGCCCGATTGCAAGATGTTCCAAGCGTCTGATGAACGGACCCTGCGGTGGTTCAACAAAAGGCAAGTGCGAAATTGACACGGATATCGACTGTGCATGGCAGTTGATCTGGGATCGCCTGAAAGCTTTGGGCCTGGAAAATCGAATCGAGGAAATCATGGAAGCCAAGGACTGGCGGACCAGCCGGGACGGCGGCCCCCGTAAAATAGTAAGAGAGGATCTGGCATCATGAAAACCGAAAGCAGACTGGAAAAGGTACTGGCCTCGGGAGCCCTGGCGGTCACCTCAGAGTGCGGCCCTCCCAGAGGAGCGCGGCCTGAAAAAATAAAGGAGAAGGCCGAATTGTTGCGTAATTGTGTGGATGCCATTAACGTGACAGACAACCAGACGGCCATGGTCAGGATGTCGAGCTGGGCCGCATGCATTATTATAAAGCAAATGGATCTTGATCCGGTTTTCCAGATGGTGACCCGGGATAGAAACAGGCTGGCCATGCAGGCAGACATCATAGGTGCTTATTCCCACGGCATTAATACCATGCTTTGTATTTCCGGAGACCATCCGCATTTCGGCGATCACCCCATGGCCGCAAATGTTTATGATCTGGATTCGGTTCAACTGCTTCAGACGGCGGTAAAAATGCGCGAACAGGGAGTATTTCAGGGAGGAAAAGATATTGATAATCCACCGAAGATGTTTGTGGGGGCTGCGGCCAATCCTTTTGCCGACCCCTTTGAGCTGCGCGTGTTAAGGCTTGCCAAAAAGGTTCGGGCGGGTGCGGATTTTATCCAGACCCAGTGCATCTATAATCCGGACAAGTTTGAGCAGTGGATGGAAGGAGTGCGCGGGAAAGGCCTGCACGAAAAGGTTTATATCCTGGCTGGCATAACCCCCATGAAGTCAGCAGGTATGGCCAGATACATGAAAAACCGTGTTCCGGGAATGGATGTGCCGGATGAAGTGGTAAAGCGCATGGAATCGGTGCCAAAGGAAAAGCAGCCCGAAGAGGGCATAAAGATTGCGGTGGAATCCATTGACCGCTTAAAAGAGGTGAAGGGGGTTTCGGGATTTCACATTATGGCCATTGAATGGGAAGAAAAAGTTTCTGAAATTGTGGAAAGATCCGGCCTGATGCCCCGGCCGGAAGTATAGTTGATAATTCATTGCATGATAAGAACAGGGCAAAAACAACCAAGCAACAAGGAGCCGCGCAAATGAGCGATAAAAAATTGATAACTGTGGTTGATGATGATCCGGATCTGGTAGAAGCTGTCTGCATGAAGCTTGAATCAAAAAACTACCGGGTCGAAAAGGCCTATGACGGAGAAGAAGCCCTGGAAAAGGTAAGGGCCGAAAAGCCGGACCTGTTGATTCTAGATGTCATGATGCCCCGCAAAAATGGGTGGGTGGTCTGCGAGGAGCTCAAAAATGACGACACATTAAAAGACATTATTGTGGTGATGCTGACAGCGGTCGGTGATGCAGTGCAGTCTACGAGCTATACCCATCATGAGGGAAAAACCACCCTGGCAGACGACTACATCCCAAAGCCGATAGACATGGATAAGCTTATGGAAATCGTGGATGACCATCTGGGGGGCTGATGTCTCCGGAGGGTATATCCCCTGTCCGGATGAACGGTCTTCGGATGAGCGGCCCGCAGATTAAGCTTCAGCAAATATTCCCAGACGAGGGGAATCCGCGGCGGGTTCCCTTTTACCAGGCGCTTGCCGCGGACCGGATTAATATCTCATTTTTATGCGCAGATTATTCGGGTCCGGTAAAAAAGCTTATTTGTATGGCTGAGCCGGCAACACTTACCCGGCTTGGCGGCGGGCTGACAAAAGACAGCGGAATATCCGGAAATATAGATACTCAGGCCGCCTGCTTGATTTCGATTTTCCCCCACCGGTTTAATCCTGCCGCAGTCGGCACTATTCTTCATGCCTTTAGCCGGGATAATAGCAGTTGGCATTGTATGGCGACATCCGGCTCAATGGTTTCATTGACGAATCGGAATAAAAAATCATACGAAATTTGCGGTAGAAGACATGGAGAATGAAGAATTAAATTGGCGTCTGCGGGTTTTTGATTCTCTTTCCTACCCGACCCTTATTATAAAACCCGATTACACATTGGAAAGTGCGAACAGAAGATTTTTCGAAATTTTCGGTCAGCGCGCCGAAGAGATAAAAGGAGAAAAATGCTACCAGTTTTTTTATGGTACTGAAAATCCCTGCAATTCCAAGAATTGTCCGCTTGTCAGGGTTTTGCACACAAAGCAGGGCTATACGCTTCCCTGGCGGAACAAGGACCGGTGGGAAGACAGGGTGTTTTCCCCGATCCTCGATGATGACGGAGAGGTTGCCTATATTATTGAAAGCATACGCGATGTTACCCGGATCAAGAAGCTTGAAAGCGAGCTTTCGGGCATAAAGGAGCTTATAAGTCGTGTTGTACACAGCTCGGCAAGCGCTATTATAGCCGCGGACAAGAAAGGCGGGATGCAGCTTATGAATCCTGCTGCCAAAGAATTATTCAAAGTAGGGGATAATGCCCGTCATATTAAGAACGCTGAGCAGCTTTATCCTCCCGGCAAGGCCAAGGAGATAATGAGCATGCTGCGCGATGAAAATACGGGAGGCAAGGGAAAGCTCTCCGGTATTCGTACGAATATCGTAGCTGCAGACGGCGAAGAGATCACGGTGGAATTGAGCGCAGCGATTATTTATGACGACGATGACAATGAATCGGCCACCATGGCCATTTACAATGATCTGAGAAAAAAGCTGGAAATAGAAAAACAACTTAAAGAAGCGCAAAAACAGCTTGCCCAGTCCGAGAAAATGGCTTCTCTGGGCCAGCTTGCGGCCGGTGTCGCGCATGAAATAAATAATCCTTTAACGGGGATTCTCATGTATGCAGGCATGATAATGGAGCACCTGGATGAAAACAGTCAGCTTCGAAGGGATATAGAATGCATAATCGAGGATGCAAACAGATGCAGGGAGATTGTAAAGAGCCTGTTGGCCTACAGCCGGAGTTCGGATTCGAAAAGAAGCATCATCCATGTAAATGATCTTGTGGAACAGAGTTTCAAGCTGACCCGGGATCAGAAAATTTTTCGCAATATCCATATTGAAAAGCAGCTTTCAGAGGAGATGATGCTGCTAAACGTTGACACCAACAAGCTGAGCCAGGTGATTATCAACCTTGTTATAAATGCGGCTGATGCAATGGATGGCGAAGGCAGGCTGACGGTGCGAACCTGCAGGGACAAATCCGCCCAGAAAATTTTTCTGGAAATTTCTGATACAGGATACGGTATTTCCGAGGAAAACCTTTCCAAAATCTTTGACCCCTTTTTTTCCACCAAGCCCAGGGGGAAAAGCACAGGGCTGGGATTAAGCATTGCCTACGGAATTGTCGAGGAACACGGAGGGCGGATTTCGGTAAAAGAAACCGGCCCGGGCGGCACTACATTTCTGCTTGAACTTCCACAATATATTCCGGCCGAAGAATGAAAGAAGAAAATGAACGAAAATAATAAACATACCAATGATCTTTCCTCAAAACAGCCAGAAAATAAAAGCGATAATTTTGTCAAAGAGAGCATGGAAGAGATACCCTTTCAGCCCAGAGCTCTTGTGGTAGACGATGAAGAACGCATCAGGGACTCATGTGAGCGGATGCTCGAGGAGGACGGCTTCGGGGTGTCGTGTGCGAAAAACGGTGAAGAGGGCCTTCGGATAATAGAAGAAACCCATTATGACATTGTTCTTTTGGATCTCATGATGGCGGGTCTTTCAGGCTTTGATGTTCTTGCCCGTATCAAGTCGCTTCACCCGGATTCAGTAGTTATCGTGATTACCGGTTATGCAACCATCGAGCACTCCATTGAGGCAATGAAAAAGGGTGCATTTGATTTTCTGTCCAAGCCGTTTTCTCCGCAGGATTTGAGAAGAGTGGTGCGTAAGGCCATTGAATTTATACGTACGCTTCAGGATATTGCCACCGAAAAATCCCGGATGAGAGTGCTTGTCAATTTGCTGACCGACGGGGTTATGACTACGGACAACAAGAAAAACGTGGCCTTGGCAAATCCTGTCTTCCTGAAAATGATCCGCTGCACGCAAACCAACGTCCAGGGATATAAAGTCGAGCAGGTGGTTGATAATCCTAAACTTCTTGATATGATAGATCAGGCTGTGGATCAGCCTGCAGATAGTTTTGCCGAGATAGCCGAGGAAATAGTGGTTGATGGAGACAAGGAGAGCGAAGAGGCCATATTGGGAGCAAAGTGCATTCCATTCCGCGACCGGCTGGGGCGTAAACTGGGTACGGTCACAGTGTTAAACGATATTACCGCTCTGAAAAAGCTTGACCAGGTCAAGTCGGATTTCGTATCCATGGTTGCACATGAAATAAAAGGGCCGCTAAATTCCGTGCTAATGCTTCTTGACAATGTTAAATCCGGCCTGGCCGGAGACATGAACGACAAGCAGACTGAAATTCTGGAGCGTGTCTCGGACAGGATACATTCGCTTACATCGCTTTCAGCCGAATTACTGGATCTTGCCAAAATTGAATCCGGATTAATAAACCAGGAAAAAGAAGAACTGGACCTTTGCGAACTTGCGGCAGCGCAAACCGAACTTTATCAGGACAAGGCCGCAGCTAATAACATTTCCCTTGATTTTGCCGGAGAGCGGACACGCGTACCGGTAATGGGCAACCTCACAAACTTAGAAGAGGTCATTGCCAACCTTGTTTCCAATGCGATCAGCTACACCCCGGAAAACGGCCGCATTCGGGTTTCCGCCTGTCTTGAAGGAGATTACGCCGTTCTCAAAGTTTCTGACACTGGTTACGGTATCCCCCCTGAAGAACAGGACCGGATTTTTCAGCGGTTCTGTCGGGTAAAAAACGAGCAGACGCGATTTATTAGCGGCACCGGTCTTGGGCTTGCCATCGTAAAAAGCATTGTAGAAGCTCACGAAGGTCTTATCCAGGTAGACAGCAAACCGGGAGAGGGTACGGTATTCAGGGTTTATTTGCCCAGGAGCGCTGGATAGAACAAACATAACTGGAGGAATATGGTATGTTTAAAATTATCAGACGAGAATCCATGGCCAATGACACGGTCGTTTTAAATGAAATCGAGGCGCCGCGGATTGCGGCAAAAGCAAGGCCGGGCCAGTTTGTGATTTTAAAGGCAAATGAAACGGGCGAACGAATCCCGCTTACTATTTCGGATCTTGATGCAGAGCGGGGTACTATAACGGTGATTTACATGGTGGTAGGCAAATCGACCGCCCTGTTTAAGACTCTGGCCGCAGGAGACGGATATCAGGATGTCATCGGTCCTTTGGGTAAGCCAACGCATATTGAAAAGGTCGGCAGAGTGGTTTGCATCGGCGGCGGCACAGGGGTTGCCGTACTGTTCCCCATTACCCGGGGGTTCAAGGAAGCCGGAAACGAGGTCGTCAGTATAATAGGCGCCAGGAGCAAGGATTTGCTTATTCTGGAGGATAAAATGGGTTCTGTCTCGGACAAACTGCATGTGTGCACTGATGACGGATCTTATGGCCGTAAGGGATTTGTTACCGAGGTTTTAAAGGATGTGCTGGACAATAATAAAGTTGACCTTGTGGTAGCCATAGGCCCTGTGCCCATGATGAAGTTCGTGTCAAAAATGACATTCGAATACAACGTGAAAACTCTTGTGAGCCTGAACCCTATTATGGTGGACGGCACCGGCATGTGCGGTGCATGCCGGGTGACCGTGAACGGTGAAACAAGGTTTGCATGCGTGGACGGCCCTGAGTTTGACGGGCACAAGGTGGACTACGACAATTTGATCCAGCGGCTCCGGGCTTATGAGGAGGATGAAAAAAAAGCATATGATGCCTATTGTAAATTGCAGGGTTGGCGGTAAATAAGTGCGGCAACAGGATAAACCACGGAGGAGAACATGGCGGAAAAGGAAACTAAAAAGAAAAAGATCCCGCGCCAGCCGATGACTGAACAGGAACCCGAGGAGCGGAGGCGCAATTTTGACGAGGTGCCGCTGGGATACAGCCCGGATACGGCCATTAAGGAAGCACAGCGTTGCCTGCAGTGCAAAAAACCTTCTTGTGTAACCGGCTGTCCGGTGCAGATAGATATACCCGGCTTTGTTAAAGAAATAGCAGAGGGCGATTTTGAAAATGCAGTGCAGACCATCTGGAAAAGAAACAGCTTGCCGGCCGTTTGCGGGCGGGTGTGTCCCCAGGAGATCCAGTGCGAAGGCGAATGTATTCTTGGCAAAAAGGATGATCCCGTGGCCATCGGCAACCTGGAACGGTTTGCGGCTGATTATGCAAGGGAGGAGCTAAACTGCGAACTGCCCGAAAAGGCCGAACCCACCGGCAAAAAGGTGGCAGTCGTGGGCTCTGGCCCTTCAGGGCTGACCGTGGCAGGCGATCTGTTGTTAAAAGGTCATGATGTGACCCTTTTTGAAGCATTTCACAAAACCGGAGGTGTTCTTGTTTATGGCATCCCTGAGTTTCGCCTTCCCAAGGATATAGTGGCCTCCGAGGTCGCAGGATTAGAAAAGCTGGGTCTGCATATTGCCTGTGACAACGTGGTGGGCAGGACAGTAAGCATTGATGAGTTGTTTGAAGAGGGCTATGATGCTGTTTATATCGGGGTGGGTGCCGGTCTGCCCAGGTTTTTAAATATCCCCGGAGAAAACCTGACCGGAATTTATTCAGCCAATGAATATTTGACCCGGGCCAACTTGATGAAAAGTTATCTATTCCCTGACTATGATACGCCGCTTGCAGGGGGTAAAAATGTGGCGGTATTGGGTGCCGGCAATGTGGCCATGGACTCGGCCCGAACGGCGATGCGGCTTGGCGCCGAACGTGTGCGGATCGTATATCGCCGATCAAGAGAGGAGATGCCGGCCAGGGCTGCGGAAATCCATCATGCCGAAGAAGAAGGAATTGAATTTTATCTGCTTACCAATCCGACCCGTTTTATCGGGGATGAAAACGGGCGGGTGGCCCTGATGGAGTGTTTGAAAATGGAGCTTGGGGAGCCTGATGAATCGGGACGCAGAAGACCGGTGCCGGTGGAAGGCTCGGAGTTTAAACTTGACTGCGATCTTGCGGTAGTGGCGGTGGGCGCAGGAGCCAATCCGCTTCTTACAAGCTCGGACCCTGAAATAAAGCTTAATTCCAGGGGATATATTGCAGCAGACCCGAAAACCGGTAAAACCACCAAAAAAGGCGTATGGGCGGGCGGCGATATAGTAACCGGCCAGGCCACGGTTATTCTGGCCATGGGCGCCGGCAGAACGGCTGCGGATTCAATACACGATTATTTGACATGGGGCTGGTAAAAAGTCAATTTTTAGATGGCAAAGTAAAAAGTTCAAGATCAAGGCGCGCAAATATCGAGGAATGCAGCGTACTTAATCGTACGTGAAATTCCGGAGATATGCAGCGCAACGCAGATATTGGACTTTTTACGAAGC
>JAIPDT010000031.1 GCA_021737545.1 Desulfobacteraceae bacterium | reverse complement strand
AAACCACAGGGCCGCGTACCCGACTCCCGCCGCAGCAGCCCCTCCCGCCAGGATAGCCGGCAGGTCTGCGCTTCCGGATGTGGGGGCATCCATGAGATTTAACAGTACAGCTCCTGCAATGGCGGGTATGGAAAGTAAAAAAGAATACCTGGCCGCGGTCTCCCGGTTTAAGCCCAGATACAGACTTGCGGCAATGGTGGCCCCCGAGCGTGAAATTCCGGGGATTACGGCTATGCCCTGGGCTATGCCTATCAGCAAGGCGCGCGCGGTGCCAAGCCTTAAAACCCCGCGTCCGGCGGTGTCCCTGCCCCGGGTAAACCACATCCAGAAGCCGGTGGCAGCCAATGCAAAACCCACCAGTAGCACCGAAGAAAAAAGGATATCAGCAATGCCATGGAAAGCCAAACCTATGATAGCGGTCGGCACGGAGCCCGCTGCAATCATGGCCGCCAGCCGGACTTCAGGGACAAGCGGTTCTGGTTCGGCGCGCCGCAAGCGGCAGTACCCCCAGGCGGCCACCTCTGAAATCATGGCCGCGATATCCCTGTAAAAATAAACACATACAGCCGCCAGAGTTCCCGCGTGGACAGCAACGTCAAACATAAGTTCAGGCCGGTTCATCCCGAACAGGTTCTGGAACAGCACAAGATGTCCGGAGCTGCTTACCGGTAAAAATTCGGTCAGCCCCTGGATCACGCCAAGGGCAACGGCCTGGAAAAATGTCATTTTTATTATTTCGCCTCCGTGTAACAGTAAATAGCCGAACTTTCCCGGATTATTTGCCCGCAAATAACATGATCTTCATTCTGGCGCAATTGCTGCCGGTTTCCTCATCGCGTTCATAAGATATTTCGTCCACAAACTGCGAAATCAAATAACAGCCCATGCCGTTTTCCCTGGTGCCGTCGAGCGTCGGAGGAGGTATTTCCTTCGGGTCAAACGGCCCGCCCTGATCCCGGAATTCAACCTCTATTCGGTCGGAAAGTGCGGCTGCCGAAATATCTATGGGGTGGCCGGGCTCCAGGTCCAGGCCGTGTTTGATTATATTTGCAACAATTTCCGTTACCGCCACCTCTACCTGGGACAGCCGCAGTTCATCAAGCCGCTCTGCAGCATGGCGCTCACAGAAACCCCGGACAAAGGACCTGACTTTTTTCAAATTATCCAGACGGCTGTCGATTTCAAGGTCCTCTCTTTCCAGGGCTTCTCCGCCGCGAAACGGAGCACCGATTTTTGCGACCACGCAGGTAAAATCGTCTACAAAGGCCCCGGTGCCGGTAAAAGCCATCACATCTTCGCGGATAGCCCGGATAAGATCTTCGGCGGCAAGCTCGGATGCGTTTTTTTCAACAAAGCTCACCAGTCGTTCTTCACCGTATAACTGCTCTTCAGGATCTGCAGCCTCTGTTACCCCGTCAGAGTAGAAAAAAAACAGGTCGCCGGGGGCAAAAGGGACGGTAAATTGCTGAAAGGGCACAGTTTCCGGAAATCCCAGGGGCATATTGGCGCCGCGGAGCAGATCCACCTGGTTTTCGTGTCTTTTGTAGTGAATAGTGCGTACATGTCCGCAGTCCACGAATATGAACCGGTACCGCTCCAGGTCAAACCTGCCGTAGCAGAACGTTACAAAGGTTTCAAGCTCACGCATCTGCCCGATCATGTTGTCATGGACTTTCGAAACGATCTGTTCCGGCTCGGGCATTCGCCTTTGCCCGGTAAAATATCCGGATTCATTGAGAACCCGTAAAAATGAACTTTTAAGCGCCGCGCCCATAAAAGCCGCCATTATACCCTTGCCCATGATATCTGCCACAACCACGTCAAGCGTTCCGGGTCCGAGACGGATAAAATCATAGAAGTCACCGTCGATCTTCTGGGAAGGAACGGTCAGGTGCGCCAGATCCAGCTCCGGAATATCCCCGGGCGGTTTTCCCAGCAAAAGGGTGCGCTGTATCTGGGAGGCAACAAAAATCTGGTGGCGGCGGGCCTGCTCCAGTTTTTCTTCAGCCGATTTAAGGCGTCTGGACTGCCTGTAGGCAGCAACCGACTTGTCGACCAGGGCGGTCACCTGCCCGGGGTTAAAAGGCTTTGTTACATAGTCGAGAGCGCCCTGCTTCATTGCTTCCACAGCATTGGCAATGTTTTCGCTGGCGGTCAGCATCAGCGGGGCCATGTCCGGAAAATACTTTCGAATGTAACGAAGGCAATACAGGCCATCGCCTTCCGGCATTTTAAGATCCAGCACGGCCGAGGCAACCTTGTCAGAGAGCCGGTCAATCGTTTCTTTTCCGGTTTTAGCGCAAATAACCTGATAGCCGCTTTTTTCCAGCTTCTGCCTTAACAGCAGCCGGGTTCCGGCATCGTCATCAGCAACCAGTACCCAGGGGGCCCCGTCTTCTCTGTATTGGTCAAATACACTCATGATTAATTATGCATCAAGTAAAAAGGGTCAATAAAATCAATCCTGCATGCGTGAGGGGTCTCCGCCCGGCAAGCCCAGCTCCCAGGCCCGCAGAACCCTGCGCAACAACTTTCCGCTGCGGGTCTTGGGCAGTTCGTCTATAAAGACCAGTTCGCGCACCAGCAACTCCGAGGAGAGGTTGACACTTAGAAAGGCCCGAATTTCATAGTTAAGCCGGTTGGAGGCGGTGTATCCCTTTTTCAGGGCCACATATGCCTTTAGATACGAGACCCCGCGGCCGGGCTCCCGGCCCTTGGAGATTACGCCCGCCTCCGCCACCGCCGGGTGCATGCACAGCACCTGTTCGATTTCAAAAGGCCCGACAACCTTGTCGTCGCCCGCCTTGAGCAGATCATCGTTTCTGCCCTGGTGATAAAAATAACCTTCCTCGTCCTCAACGGCTATATCACCTGTTACAAACCAACCGTTTTTGAAATAGCGTTCGAACCGCTCCGGCTCTTTCCATATTGCAGACATCTGCCCGGGCCATCCCGCCCGCAGCGCCAGTTCGCCAAGAGAAAGGGCAGAGAGAGGCTCGCCGTTTTCGTCAAGCACCGCCGCTTCGATTCCGGGCAGCGGCTTTCCAATGGAACCGGGCTTGATGTCCATGCCCGGCAGGTTGGCAATGCAAACAATTCCGGTTTCGGTCATCCACCAGGTGTCATGCGGACAGCGGCCCAGGCTGTCTTTGGCCCAGTAGATCATTTCCGGCATCAGGGGGGCGCCGACAGTGCATAGATGGGAAAGCGCGGACAGATCGTAGCGGGAGGGAAGATCTTTGCCCGCCTCCATCAGCTCCCGCAGCACCCGCGGAGTGGTATACCAGTTTGTCACCCTGTGGGTTTCAAGTGCCCTGTACCAGTTTGCCGCAGTGAAGTGATCACCTACGACCAGGCTGGTAACTCCGCACAGCCAGGGCGCAAACGCTCCGTAGACGGTGCCGGTGACCCAGGCGGGATCGGCGTCTGTCCAGAGGACGGTATCGGGTTTTATGTCAAGCACCCATCTGGCGGATGCCAGCATGCCGGTCATGTCCCGGTGGGTGTGGACAATACCTTTGGGCGGCCGGGTGGAACCCGAGGTATAGATGAGATACAGAGGTGTTTCGCCGGAAAGAGGCTTTGCGGGAAAGCCGTCTTCCATCTGTTCCGCCATGCCCTCTATTACAGTTTCATTATCAAAAACGTTCGGGGCCGGTCCTGATATAAGCAGAATACGCTCAAGGCAGGCCGCAAAATCAGAGGAAATCTTTTCCACCAGGTCCGGATTTGTCAATATTGCCCTGGGAGAAATGTTTTCCAGGCGGATTTCAAGCTCATAGAAGTTAGAGGTTGAAAAAACCGGGCAGAACATCACGCCCATGCGGGCGGCTGCTGCCATGGCGAAATAGATTTCCGGGCACGGCGGCAGAAAAATAAGCATCCGGTCGCCCGCGGAAAAACCGAGAAAGTCCAGCATATTGGCCCACTTGGCGGAGTACTTCCGCATTTGTTGGTATGAAAAGCTTGTGTGCTTTCCATGGGCTTCGAATATTAATGCCGGCTTGTTTGCCTTTTGGGGATCCTCGGCCCACCGATCCAGGGATTCCGCTACAATGTTCATCCTGTCTTTGCCGTACCAGGAAAATTCCTGTTCCACCATATCCCAGGAAAAGGCGGTCCTGGCTGCATCATACTCGGCAAGGTTTGCCCCCTGAGGATTTTGAGCCGGGATACGCGCCTTTATCATTGCATAACTCCGTATGGCTGATGAATTTTCCTTATCTGCCGCACCAGATCTTCAGCTTCCTGAGAAGGCTCCCCCTGGTTTTGCGATATATCGGTCCTGCCGCGAACAAGTTCTCGCAGCACACCTTTTACGCAGCCTGCCAGGGCAAGGGTGTCGTATCCGCCTTCCAGGGCTAAAAAAAGAGGCGTGTTGTTTTCCCTTTCCCGGCAGACTGCAAGAATCAAACGGATAAGCCGGGTATAAAGATCCTCCGAAAACCTGTTTCTGCCTATAGGGTCGTGGCTGTGGCCATCAAAGCCCGCGGCCACCATAACCATGTCTGGACAAAAGCCCCTAACCGCCGGCAGAAGAGTCTCCCTGTAGACATGTACCATGTCGTTATCCCTAAAATGCCGGGAAATCGGAATGTTCATGGTATATCCCAACGCCTTGCCCGCGCCGGTCTGTTCCGGCTCTCCGCTGTACGGATAAAGCATCAGGTCGTGGGTGGAATAATAATAGACATTTTCGTCTTCATAGAAAATATCGTTTAATCCGTTTCCGTGATGAACGTCCCAGTCGACAATAAAGACCCGGTTCATGCCGCGGCGCGCCAGGGCATACCTGGCTGCCACGGCGATATTGTTGAATATGCAGAACCCAGCGGGTCGGTCCGGTAAAGCGTGATGGCCCGGCGGGCGCACCAGTGCGAAAAATGCGTCGCAGCGGTTATCTGCGAGCAGGTCAACTCCCTGCATACACGCCCCTGCAGCCAGCCATGCGGCCATATAACTCCGGGCGCTTGCCGGGGTGTCGGGCGCCAGGCTGGTGATATGCTGTTCGGCGGTCTTTAAAATTTTCCGGATGTGGGCCTGGGTATGAACCCGCTCCATATCCTCCATGGCTGCCGGTTCGGGCCTGAATTGAATCAGGTCTTCTCCGAATTCCCGGTCGATCATGCGATAAAGCTCAAGTATCCGCCTGGGATGCTCGGGATGAAAATGGCCGGTCTTGTGCTCCGCAAACCGCTCATCTCGCGTCACACCGACTGTCAGCCCCATATATCAATTTCTCCGTATATAAAATCCGAAACCCGGCAGAATCATAATTTATAGATTTTCGAGATCAACCCTGTTTTCAATCAGTTTGTCAATCACGGTTTCATCGGCTATCGTAGAGGTGTCGCCGAGTTCATCCTCTTTGCCGGCGGCTATTTTCTTTAGGATCCGCCGCATGATTTTACCGCTTCTGGTCTTGGGAAGCCCGTCTGTGAACTGAATAACATCTATGTTGGCAATGGGACCGATTTCCTTTCTAACCTGGCCGACCAGTTCCTTTCTTAACTCGTCAGAAGGCTCTACACCGGCCATCAATATAACGAAAGCGTATATGCCCTGTCCCTTTATGGGATGAGGGACTCCCACCACAGCTGCTTCGGCTACCCGGGGATGAAGCACAAGCGCGGATTCGAGTTCCGCGGTGCCAAGCCTGTGGCCGGAGACATTTATTACGTCGTCTATACGGCCAACGATCCAGAAATATCCGTCTTCATCCTGCTTTGCCGCATCCCCGGTAAAATACATGCCCCGGGCCTGGCTGAAGTAGGTTTCCCTGAACCGCTCATGGTCTCCGTAGACCGTGCGGGCCATGCCGGGCCACGGTTTGCGTATGCACAAAACGCCCTCTTCATCTGGAAACTGCACAGGCTCGCCTGCATCGTCCAGGATGACCGGATCTACGCCAAAGAAGGGAAACGAGCAGGAACCCGGCTTAATTGGCGCCACTCCGGGAAGAGGAGTTATCATGTGACCTCCGGTTTCCGTCTGCCACCAGGTATCGATGACAGGGCACCGGCTGCTACCCACGTACTTGTAGTACCAGCGCCAGGCTTCCGGGTTAATGGGCTCGCCAACCGTTCCCAGCAGGGTGAGCGAGGACAAATCATGTTTTTTTACATGTTCTTCTCCTTCCCTTTCCAGCGCCCGGATGGCAGTGGGGGCGGTATAGAATTTGTTAACCCTGTATTTTTCCACAATAGCCCAGAATCGATCGAAATCCGGATAATTGGGGACGCCTTCAAACATTATACTTGTTAACCCGCAGGTAAGCGGTCCGTAAACAATATAGCTGTGACCCGTAATCCAGCCGATGTCCGCAGTACACCAGAAAATCTCATCGTCTTTGAGGTCAAATACCACTCTGGTGGTAATCGCGGCATAGAGCAGATAGCCGGCATGAGTATGGACCACCCCCTTGGGCTTGCCGGTGCTGCCGCTGGTATAAAGTATAAACAGCGGGTCCTCGGCTTCCATGGGTTCAGGCTTTACAAATTCGTCCGGGGCGGTCTTCGAAATCTCCTCATGCCACCAGACTTCCTTGTCCGTTAGATCAGTTTCCGAACCGGTCCGGTTTACCACGATAACCTTTTCAACATCCGGGCATTTTTCTATGGCCTTGTCCACATTCTTCTTCAGCGACACCGGCTTTCCGCCGCGGAAATTGCCGTCTGCAGTGATCACATGCCTTGCCCCGCAGTCTGTGATCCGGTTGGCAATAGCGTCGGCCGAAAAGCCGCCGAACACCACGCTGTGAATCGCCCCGATTCTGGCACAGGCCAGCATGGCTACCGGCAGCTCCACTATCATCGGCATATAAATAATTACACGATCGCCTTTTTTGACCCCCTGATTTTTCAGTACAGCGGCAAACCTGTTGATCAAGGTATAAAGTTCTTTATATGTCACAGCCCTGGTTTCTGACGGATCATCTCCTTCCCAGTAATATGCGACTTTATCCGGCATTGAAACCAGATGTCTGTCCACACAATTATACGAGGCATTGAGCACACCACCTTTAAACCATTCTATCCTGGCCTCGATAAAATCATAGTCCAAAACCTTTTCCCATTTCCTGTCCCAGCTCAGATACTTTTCCGCCTGCTCGCCCCAGAAGGACTCCGGATCGTCAATTGAACGTCTGTAGATTTGCTGATATTCCTCCATCCCCTTAACATAGGCAATTTTCCGGTAATGATCCAGGTGGGAATCGTATAATTCCTTGTTTTCCGTCATAAAACCTCCTTTTCAGATTACGGGGTTTATCGGCCGGACTGATCTTCCGTGTTCTCGGCGGGTTCGGCAAAACGACAGCTCAAAACCATGATGTCTTCCTCCCGTTTTTTGCGCACCTTGTACGGCAGTTCACTGAACAGTTTTATCATCCCTGTATTGAAAGGATCCGTATAGGCCACCAGTCCTGCTATGCCGTTATCCTTGGCCGCTTCGGCAAGTTTATGCAGCAATATGCCTGCAATACCCTTTTTCTGCCACTGCTTGCTAACTGAAAAAGCCACCTCGGCCATATTTTTTTCCGGCTCAAGCATGTAGGCCCCGATGCCTATAACAGATCCAAACCCGAATTCTCCGGTCAGCGCCACCAGCGTCAGATTGCGAACGTAATCGGTTTCTATGATGGATTTTACGTCTTCGCGCAGAAACCGGATTTTTTTATAAAAAAACCTGGCAATCACATCTCTTTTTTCAAGATTGTAGAAATGTTCCTGGATCCTGCGGTCATCGACCGGCTTGGCGGGCCGAAACGTCACGGATCTGCCCTCTATTTTCCGGGTTTCCTCAAGCCCGGCGGGATATACGCTTCTAAGGGATTCCGAGAGCTGGCGGGAGCGGGTCATAAGGCCGAGTTCCTTGGCCCGCTCGAAAAGTTCGTTTCTGAAATCCGGATGAGCAAGACTTATCATGGCGGTAGCACGTTCCTGGAGGTTTTTGCCGAACAGGTTTACCGCTCCGTATTCGCTTACCACGTAGGAAACATCAGTTCTGGGGACCACCACGCCGCCGGATTTGATATCCGGGACTATGCGGCTGATTTTACCGTCCATGGAGGTGGAAGGGATCATGAGAATCGACTTTCCTTCCGGGCATGCCGAAGCCCCCCGCATGAAGTCGAGCATGCTCGAAACGCCTGCAAAATAGTTGTGAGGCAGGGCATCGACCGCGGCCTGGCCGGTCAGATCCATTTCCATGACCATGTTGATGGTCACCATTTTGTTGTGCTGACCTATTATGACGGGATTATTTACGTAGTCTGCAGGCGAGAATTCAATGGAAGGGTTGTCATGGACAAACTCATAGAGGTTGCGGGAGCCAACTGCGTTGGTGGCTACAAGCTTGCCGTCGTTTAACCCCTTATACTTATTGGTGATCACGCCCATGGATACAAGGTCCATTATACCGTCTACAATAAACTGAGTATGGACGCCCAGGTCGTTTTTCTCGGAGAGGGCCAGCAGAATGGCCTTGGGTGTGGCCCCCAGCCCCAGTTGAAATGTTGAGCCGTCATCTATGAGGTTTGCAATCAGCCGGGCGATTTTGTGGGCGGATTCGAATTCCGGCAGCTGCTCGATTGTCAGCAGGTCCTCGTCTTTTTCCACCACCAGGTCCACGTCGTTTACATGTATGAAGCTGTGTCCAAGCACCCGGGGCATTTGGGGATTTACCTGGACTATGACCAGATCTGCGGCCCGGACGGCTGCAAGACCAACGTCAACGGATATTCCAAGACTCATCCACCCAAAGTCGTCTGGCGGAGATGTCTGGATAAGAGCGGCATTGATCGGCAAATGGCGCTTTTTAAATAGATTGGGCACTGCGGAAAGATTCATGGGAGTGATAAAAGGCCTGTTTGCCTCAAGATGCCTGGTGCCTGCCGATCCCTGATAGATACTTCTGATGCTGAACTGTTCGAATTTCCCTTGAGTTGCCAGGCGAGTAAGCGGCGAATTCTCAAGGCTCATCAAACGCACTATCTCTATGTCGGTTAAGTGCGGGGCTTCATTTACCAGGGAATAAACCAGATGCTGCGGTTCTCCGCACGAGGTGCCAACGAAAATCCTTTGACCGGATTTAAGCCGCTCCATCGCCTGTCTAGCGGTACACCGTTTCTGCAGGTATTCATCGGGCCAGTAATTAGACGTCATCCAGGCTCCTTTTTGCCCTTGGAATACAATACTCCGGGCGTCATCCGGCTGCTTTTAAAGTCACCGTAACACAGACAAAACACCGGTGCCAGCAAAAGTTTTAAAAATATTTTATAACCTTTTGAAATATAAGTAAAGATATAACTATTCCTTGATGCCGCGGCAAAGACAAGGTAATTATATATGTGTGCAGTATACCTATAAACCGTATACACGTAAAATAAGGGGGTAAAATGAAAATACGGCAGTTTCGCTACGGTGCGGACAATCTGGGATATCTGTTGTACAACGACAAAAGCGCGGTGGCTATCGACGGAGGTTCGCCGGAAGAAATACTGCGTTTTGCAAAACAAGACGGCCTTGAAATCAGATACGTCACAAACACACACAGCCACCCTGATCATACCAGCGGAAACCGGGAACTTCTGGAAAACTCGGGGGCCGAGTATCTTGATTTTCAAACCCTCGTAAAAACAAAGAAAATAGATCTCGGCGACGAGCGCATCGAAATTTTCCACACCCCTGGACATACAAGGGATTCGGTATGCTTCTATAGCCCGCCTTATCTTGTCTCAGGCGATACTCTTTTTAACGGCAAGGTTGGAAAATGCTTTACAGGAAATATTGAAACCTTTCTTGACTCCATTAAAATTCTGCTTGGTCTCCCTGAAGAAACCCTGGTATACGCCGGCCACGACTATGTGAGAGAATATATGGAATTCATACGCGGCCTGGAGCCGGACAATATCCACATAGACAAATACCTTGAAAAATACGACCCCGGCCACGTTTGTTTCCTGCTGGCTGATGAAAAAAGAGTGGACCCGTTTCTGCGCTTTAATGATGAAAAAATAGTCTCCATATTAAAAAATAGAGAGCTTGCGCAGAAACCGAAATGGACAGGTGGCGCTCGCTTATATCACTGATGTAAGCCTGCCTGTTATATATCGAGCATGCTTACCTCAAGGGCATTGCTCTGTATAAAATTGCGCCTGGGTTCCACATCGTCTCCCATCAGGATGGTAAAAATATCGTCGGTGTCAACAATATTTTCCACCCTGACCTGCAGCAGGGTGCGGGTTTCCGGATTCATGGTGGTGGCCCACAGCTGGTCGGGATTCATCTCCCCGAGACCTTTGTAGCGCTGGATGGACAAGCCTTTTTTCCCTTCCTCCATAAGGTGATCTATGAGATTCCGCTTGCTTTCCACCACCACCGGCTCCTGCTCGTCTTTTCCCACGGTATAAACCTCGAATCTGTCAGTATCCCAGGGTGAAATATTCTTATAAAGCACCAGGGCTTTCTGGTAATTTCTGGAATGAACCAGGCCTCTTCCAATCTTGACCGTAATCTGTTTTTTCTCGGATAAATCCTGAAACATTTCCTCTATCTCATCAGCCTGTCTCGGATAGACCATTAATTCGTAACCATTTCGCTCCTCGTTCCAGGCCGGCTCGCTTGAGGTAAAACCGTTTTCAGCAAGCGCGATCCGGAGTTGGCCGATTTTTTCCGGACTCTGTAAAAAACTCTTTTCTTCCACGCCGGCCTTGATCATCAATTCTATTAATTCCGAATAAATACCATGCCTTTGAAGTCGGCCCAGCACCGTGAGATATTCCGCCATGTCGGTTACAAACAGATAAAATTGATGTCCGGTCAAAACCTCGCCATCGCCCTGTGCGCCTGCAGCCCTTATGTATTTTTCGTCGCATGCCCGCTTTAGAATATGTTCCGTGTATTCCTTTTCACGCTTTAAGTAAATTTCACTTTTACCGCGGGTTAACTTGAAAAGAGGGGGTTGTGCAATATAGAGATAACCGTTTTCTATGATTTCCGGCATCTGCCTGTAGAAAAAAGTCAGCAATAAAGTCCTGATATGCGATCCGTCAACATCCGCGTCCGTCATGATAATAATCTTGTGATATTTGATACGGCTTATGTCATATTCCTCACTGCCGATCCCTGTGCCCAGGGCGGTAATCATATTTTTTATCTCATCGCTTCGCAACAGCTTGTCAAATCTTGCTTTTTCCACATTTAAAATCTTGCCCTTAAGGGGCAGGATCGCCTGAGTTTTCCTGTCTCTTCCCTGTTTTGCAGAACCGCCTGCAGAGTCGCCCTCCACAATAAACAATTCGCGTTTTTCAGGACTTGATTCCTGGCAGTCCGCCAATTTTCCCGGCAGCGTGGAATCGAGCATAGAACCTTTGCTTCTTGCAAGATCGCGCGCACGTTTGGCGGCATCCCTTGCGCGGGCCGCATCCACCGCCTTGCCCAGAACCTTTTTTGCCACCTGGGGGTTTTCCTCTAAAAAAACACTTAATTTTTCATTTATCAGGGATTCGACTACCCCTTTTACTTCGCTGTTTCCAAGCTTGGTCTTGGTCTGGCCTTCAAACTGCGGAGACATGATGCGTACGCTTATTATAGCGGTTAGGCCTTCGCGCACGTCATCTCCGGTAATCCGGGATTTCATTTTTTTCATAGCCTCAGAGGTTGCGGCATAATGGTTGAGCGTCCGGGTCAGGCCGGTTTTAAACCCCACCAGATGAAAGCCTCCTTCTGCAGTATTAATATTGTTTGCAAAAGAAAAAATCTTTTCATTGTAAGTGTCATTATATTGTATGGCGATTTCCACCTGGATGTCGTTCTTTTTCCCCTCTATTAAAATCGGTTCATGAACCGCTGTATGGCGCCGGTTAAGATATTCGACAAATTCCGCCAGTCCGCCCTGGTAGCAGAATTCGTCCTTCTGATCGGTACGCTCGTCTTCCAGGATTATCCTGATGCCTTTGTTTAAAAAAGCAAGCTCCCGCAGACGGCGGTTTAAAGTATAGTAATCAAATTCATCCGTTGTCAGGATAGTTGTGTCCGGTTTGAAGCGAATTTTTGTGCCGTGTTTTTCGGTTTCGCCGAGCAACTGCAGTTCGCTTGTCTTATCGCCCCCGGAATATGTCTGGTAATAAATCCTGCCCTCGTTGTAGACCCAGACTTCCAGCAGAGAGGAGACTGCGTTTACCACCGAGACCCCGACGCCGTGAAGGCCCCCGGATACCTTGTAAGAATTATGATCAAACTTACCACCTGCGTGCAGCCGTGTAAGCACCACCTCCAAGGCGGGAATCTGTTCCTCGTGGTGAATACCAACCGGAATGCCGCGACCATTATCCTCTATGCTGACACTTTTGTCTGTGTGAATAACCACGCGGATGGTGTCACAATGGCCTGCCATAGCCTCATCAATACTGTTGTCCACAATTTCGTATACAAGGTGATGCAGACCTGCAAAATCCACATTTCCTATATACATGGAAGGGCGCTTTCGCACCGCCTCCAAGCCCTTTAATACATTAATACTGTTGTGATCGTATGTATAACTGTTATCCGTCATATCCTTGGCGTCTCATAAAAAGTCAATTTTTGATAAGCCTGTAAAAAGTCTTTTTTACAGGCAGTTTTTAGTGATTAAGTGTTAAGTAAAATCAAGAAGTTATTTTTTTATTATTATCGGTTATATAAGTTTCCGGACTTTTTACGGTGTAATTAATTTTTAGATGGCAAAGTAAAAATTTCAAGATCAAGGCGCGCAAATATCGAGGAATGCAGCGTACTTAATCGTACGTGAAATTCCGAAGATATGCAGCGCAACGCAGATATTGGACTTTTTACTTTGCCATCATATTTTCATGGGCATTATAATGTTTAAATAATTCAAATCGTTTTCCGCCCGGACAATACAGGGGTTGTCCTCGTTTTTGACATTAAGCAGCACTTTTTCGGTATTTATAAAGTTTAGCGCATCAATGAAATACCTGGGGTTAAACGCGATTTCCTGGGGGTCCCGGTCGTATTCTATATTCATGGTCTCTTTTGATTCTCCCAGGGCTGCATTTACGGTCCGCATAATTAACTGGTTATTTTCAAAATGAAAAATTACCCCGCGGTATTCCTCTGAGGTAAGTATCGACATTCTTTTTAACATCATAAGCAATAAATTGCGATCAAAAACTATATCAAACTCATGGTCTATGGAAAGAAGCTCGCTGTATGCCGGAAACGCGCCGTTTAAAAGTTTTACACTAACAGTTTCATTCTCTTTTTTCACAATAAAATAATTATCCTTGACCCCGACTTGAACCCGGCCTTCTGAAGAAAGAAACTTGTTTACCTCGCCCAGGCCTTTCTTGGGGATAATAACTGTATCGCCGCCAGTAAAACCGGATTCAGGATCAAACTGATATTCCACCATTGCCAGACGTTTGATATCCGTGGAGACCATCCTGACAAGGGGCGCACGGCCTGCCGCACCTTCTTCTTCAGAACCCGAATCGATTTTTTCCATGTTTACCCCTATTAAATGAGCCCGTTTTTCATCGCCCGCCACCCCCACGGAAACCGTCTTTTCTATCATTTTTTTAAGCTCAGGAGATTCAATGGTGAAAAACTCTACCTCTTCTATCTTCGGAGTATCCGGAAATTCATCAGGATCCATTCCAACAATGTGGTATTCCACATTTTCACAAGAAATTTCAATCCAGTTGTTTTCCAGCTCCGAGACATATATTGCTTCGGTGGGGAAATTTCTTACAATTTCATAAAATTTCCTGGAATTTATGGCAATAGCCCCGTCGGCTTCTACTTCGGCCGGAAAAAAACCTTCGAATCCGCTTTCCAGATCAGTGGCCGTGATGCGGATACCGTTATCATCAGTCTGTAATAATACGTTTTCCGTAATGGCCAGACTGGTTTTTCTACCTGTTAATCCCTGAATCTGAGATAGTACCTCGGCAATGTCGCTTTTTTGAATCGTGATACGCATGTTTTTTTCCTTTATTTATATATTTATAAATAAATAAATATAATAAGTATGGATTGTTAATAATTGATATAATTTTATAACGTATTTAATTTAATGAAAATTTATTTAAATAAAAAAATAATATATATGTAAAATTCATATTCACAATTCGATAGATTTATAAAGTTTCACAGAAGTTGTTTAAAACTTTCCATTTGTAAACATATTATCAATATGAAATTGACGATTTTCTTAAGACTTTAGAAACGGGGAATTATTTATAGCAATAAAGTATATTTTCAATATCATAATTTTACCTTTTTTCATAGCATAGACTTTTTGATCACCAATCGACTCTGATTCCGATTTCCATCAAACTGCGGAAAAAATCAAATAAGGACACATTACTTATCAGTATTATTATTCTCGTGGGAGTGATCGTGGGATTCCCGGTCATGGTCAGAATGATCGTGGTGATGGTATCGGCGCGGCATGTGATCGTGTTTTTTCTCCTCTCCGGGGTGTCTGTGCACAAAGCGATGGGGATGATCATGCTCATGTGCGTGAGTGTGCTCGTGCACAAGGTTTTCATGCCTGTGAGGATGGGTATGCAGGTGAGTGTGCGGGTGGCTGTGTTCGTGTTCATGCTGCAGTATCCGGATATCGCGGGAGCTGCGCAGCCTGTACATGTATGACAATCCGTTTAGATCGCCGAGCCGGTCATCCTGCATAAAAGTTTGGATCGGCAGATCTTCCAGGATTTTTCCCTGGTGCATCACCAGGGTGCGGCGGGTTAATTCCTTCATAAAAAAAACATCGTGGCTGACGAGAACAAGAGTTACGTCGAGGTTGTACAGAATATTTAGAAGCAGTTCTTCGCCCTGCGGATCGAGGCCTGCGGTTGGTTCGTCTAATATCAGCAACTCAGGTTCCATTATCAAAACGCAGGCCAGGGCCAGACGCTTGCGTTCACCGCCTGACAGATGCAGGGGGACGCGATCTTCAAACCCCTCCAGCCGAACCATGGAAAGAGCCCGACAAACCCGTGGTTCGGTTTCCGAACGGCTGTATCCGAGCCGGTGCAACCCAAAGGCGAGCTCCTCTTTGACGCTTGAGCAGAAAAGCTGGTCGGCACAGTCCTGGAACACGATGCCGACCCTGCGCCACAGCCGTTTGCATTCTTTACGCGTCACGGTTTTTCCTGCAAACCTGTAGTCTCCTTTTCCCTGGAGCAGGCCGACCAGACAGGACAAAAGGGTGCTTTTCCCCGCGCCGTTTTCCCCGACAATGGAAATACGTTCGCCTTTACGGATGGAGAAAGTAACGTTCTGTAAAGCAAGAGTCCCGTCCGGGTAACGATACTGGAAACCATGTAATTCAACTATAGGAGGATCTTCGGTTTTTTCCGAAGCCGGGGCGGACTGAGACAAAGTGTTTTCTATTACCTCTGAATCCGGGTCCGGAGCCGAAGGGGTCATCACCAGTCGAAAGGAAAAGTCAAGTCCGTGTTCCCGCAGGGTATGACGCTGTGAGACCAGTTCGCGCAAGGTGTAATCATGATGTATTCGTCCCTGGTCGATCACGACTGCCCGGTCGCAGAGTTCATATAGAAATATCAGATCATGGCTGATGCAGATCAAAGTGCCGGTGAAATTTTTAAGCAGGTCAAGAAAAACCTGTTCCTGGTTGGGATCCAGGTTGGCGGTGGGTTCGTCGAGCAAAAGTACTTCCGGGTTCATGGCCAGAAGGCCCGCCAGGGCGGCTCGTTTTTTTTGCCCGAAGCTTAAGTTGTGGGGTGCCTTGTAAGCCATTTTTTCCAGGCCAACCTGATGCAGAGCCTTTATTGCTGCAAGTTGGGCTTCTTTTTGTGACTTGCCCTGCTGGCCGGGGCCGAAAGCCGCATCCTCTATTACAGTGTGCATAAACAGCTGATCGTCCGGATCCTGGAACAAAACGCCGAGTTCCAGGCGGGCTTGCTCCAGGCGTTGTCCGGCAAGAGGTTTACCCTTGTATCGCACTTCGCCGTCTTCCGGCGCAAGTAACCCGCAAAGCAGTTTTATCAGCGTGGTTTTTCCCGAACCGTTCTTTCCCACCAGCGCTATCCGGTCGCCGGGGGATATATCCGCGTTTACGCCGAATAGAGCAGGAATATCGTTTGAATAGCGAAAAAAAAGGTTCCGTACGTTAAACAGCAAACTCCCGGAAGTCAGCCGGAAAGCCGCCCCTTCATGAATTTCATGCATATTCATGCTCCTTAGAATAAAATACGGTCATAGGTGATTAAGACCGCAGCGGCAACCAACCAGACAGATGCCATTAATATATCCATCGTACGCATGCGCAGTTCGACGGGTTCAGGAAAGCGTCCCCTGTAACCCCGCGCCCGCATAGCCTCGAAAACCCGTTCGGTTCGCTCGAAACTGCGGACAAAAAGCATTCCCAGGAAATAAGCAACAGTGCGCAGAGTTTGGATGTCGGTGCGCTTTCGAAAACCCCGCACCTGCATTCCGGCAGACATCCGCCGGGCCTCGTGACGAAATACATGCACGTATCTGTAGCTAAGCAGCACCGACTGACTTGCCATTTCCGGTACACCCAGCCTGCAAAGACCGTGCAGGGTTACAGGCAGCGGCGCCGTGGAGAAAAGAGGCTCCATTAACAGCGCAATAGCCACGGCACGGGCAGAGATTGTAGCGGACAGCAAAAGTCCCCGCAGATTCAGGCAGAGCCAGTCGGTGTTGCCGAATATTACCAGTGTATCGCCGCTGTGTGTCGGTACTGTAAAAGGCATAACCACCACCAGCATACCGAGAAAACCGGTAAGCGCAAGTAAACGGAAAAGCACCCTTGCAAGTGAAACTTTTGAGATTACAGAGACAATCAGGGATATTCCCACGGCGGTCAGGGCAGGGCCCAGGTGCCCAAGCGATGCAATGACAAAGCTAAAGCCCAGTATGGTTACAATTTTGCATCGTACATCCCACCTGTGCAGCGGGGATATCCCGCCCTCTTCATCGCCCAGGGCCGGCACTGACCAGTCGGGTTCCTCCTCGGCAATGCTTTGCCTGTGAGCAACGCGGCGAAGCCACACCGCAATGATTGCCAAGACCGTCAGCGGAAGCAGCACCAGAAGCGGTAGATACCACAGAGAAATATGAACCATTTCAGTCATTTACCGTCTTTTGATGGCGTACAAAAGAAGATTCGAGCAGCGCCGGCTTGACCCGGAACAGAAAGCCGATGGTAAAAGCGCTTACCACGCCCTCTACGATGATGACCGGAACATGTGCCAGTAGCGCAACTTTGGCAACGCCGAAAAAATCCTCTCCACCGGTTGCCAGCAACAGCGCCAGGAAAATCGCGGCCATAGCCGTCCCGGATGCGCCCGTTACTCCGCCGGCGATTGCATGCCCCACTTGGGTTTTCCCTTTGAATTTTTGAAAGATCCAGCCGCAGGCGACCGCCGGCAAACCCATCATCAAAGCGTTGGCACCCAGGGCGGTCAGACCGCCGAATTGGAACAGCAGAGTTTGCAGCAGCAGGCCGAGTGAGATGGCAAGGAAGGCTACCGGTCCCAGCAGCGCGCCGGCAAGGCCCGGCATGAGCAGATGTGCGCTGGTGGGACCCAGGGGTATGTGAATCAGGGAAGCCACAAAAAATGCCGCGGTCACCACCGCTACCTTGGGCAGTTCTTCGGATTCGGTGCGACGCGCGCTCCATGCTGCCAGTGCGGCACCGGCAATATAGCCGCCAATTGTTACTGATACGGGAAGAACACCGTCTGAAATATGCATAATCTACTCCTTGCGGCGTGCCGCGACAAAAGCGGCTACCCCGAACAATCCGAAAATATATCCTATTCCGGCGAAAATGTCTCTTAGTCCCGGTTCTTCGAGTTGCGCTCGAAGGGCTGCGATTTCCCGCCGGATATGTCTTAGATCCCCGGATAATTGGCGGTTTTGCTCTTTTAATAGCGCAACCACCGCCTGCCGGTCATTTTCCTGCGGGCTTTGTGCAAAAAGCAGGGCCGGCATGCCCGCCAGAAAAATGCTCAGTAAAACGATTATAAGAGATTTTCTGATCATGATCATTTTCCTGCCTCGACTTCTGATTCTTTAAGCTTGAAACTGTTTTTGTGTCCCATGCCCGCATTAATGACAATTTTCAAGTCATCTGTCTTGGGTATCTCAAAGCTGAAGTTTCCCTGTTTATCTGTTGTGCCTTCTATCAGCAGGTTCTCCTGATCATCATAAACCAGTACTTTACCGCCATCAACCGGTTTGCCGTCCGGGAAATAGCTTTCAGTGTAAATTTTTCCACCATCGGCATATGCAAATATGTTGACCTTATGCGCCAGAGCGGTTCCTGCAAACAGCAACGTTACCAGAATCGCTGCCGCCAAAATATAATTGGGGATTTTCATGTTGTCCTCCTTTTTTTGGCTGCTATTTCATATCCCGGGTATGCACCCAGTATACGGCGCCGATTTCAACATTTTTTTCCTCGCCTTTATGCTTCAGTGTCCAATCCGCTTCGGATAGTGCTGAAAAGCCCCACCAGCCCGCCTTGGGCATGGCATAGGTAAAAACCCCGTTTGCATCGGCCATGACCACCTGGGTGACATACGGGGCCGAAGGTGGGTGGATGCGGCTGATGTTGCCTGCAGATTCGTTTAAATACTCCACTTCCACCTCTGCATAAGGTACAGGCTCACCTTTGAGCATGACTTTGCCGGTAAACACGTTATAAGTCCACAATCCGTAAGGGCGGGTAAGAGGAATGATTTCGGTTTCCAGGCCGACCGGTTCGTCCCAGCTCTGCGAAAGCCCGTAGGCGTTTACGCAAACCTTGGTGTAATGCTTGATAAACAGGCCCTCTGCCGGTTCCCAGTAGGGCTGGGGTTTAACGTAAAAGGTGTAGTCTCCGGGCCGCCGGATCCTGTAGTCCGCGGTCCAGTAGGTGAACTTCTGATTTTGCCCCGGTCCTTTGCTCCTGGCCGCGGAGAGTTTGTCGAGCAGAGCTGTTTTTCCCCCTGCGTGCATTACGCCGAAGGCTGAGGGTTTAGCCATATCCATGTAGTGCATCTCCAGGGGGTGAATGAATTTGACATCCAGCTTAAGAATGCTGCTGTCCTTCTGGGTCACAATGGCATCAGACGGGATAATCGCGCCGAAATGTGCATGAGCCGTAGCTGCGGTCAGAAGCATGGTTGCTGCGATCAACACGGATATGAGTGAAATTGATTTACGTATCATACATTCCTCCTTTAATGCTTATTCGTTTTTGCTTCAATTTTCCAAAACAAAAAAGCCACGAAGGTGCTTTGTCGTAAAGCAACAGCCTTCGTGGCTTTTTATAAATTCTGCAGTTTTCCGGCAGGGGAAAACCACACTTCTTTATGTATTAATGCAGAATACTCCCGCTTAAAGCAGGCAAACGGCTTCGACCGTCGATAATTGATTATTGTTTTTATCCAACCAGTTTTATGATGTCAAGCCGAAAATAATGGTTTCGCAAAAAGCTGGTTATACCGCCGCGGCGGTATTTTTGCGTTAAAGGAAGCCCTGCGGTCAGTTTTTTTGCTCCGAGCTCAAAATGTTCAGATGTCGCTCAGGAACAACTTTTTACGATTCTATTAAATAAATATTATCGCCTCCGGCATGCCCGCTTTCGTGCTTACCTCTCTTGTCTTTGATTGGCAGACATGATATCTTAAAAAAGTTATATAGAAACCGTCGAGCCCGAATAAATGATCCGGGCTGTAAAATGGCTTGCGGTTTGGATCAGGGAGAATAGTATATGAAACGCTTGGGCCGAGGAGTGCTCAAAGTTTTTAAGTGGCTGTTTTATTTGGTGATAATTGGCGCCGTGGTTGGGGTTCTGTCGTTTGCCGGCGTCTATTTCTATTTCAGCAGGGATCTTCCCAAAATCCACCAATTGGAGGATTATAAGCCTCCGGTGGTAACAACATTTTATTCGGATGACGACAGGAAGATCGCTGAATTTTACGAAGAACGACGTTTCGTCATTCCACTTTCCCGGATGCCCGGGCATCTGATCAATGCTTTTGTGGCAACCGAAGACGCCCGCTTCTACCAGCACGACGGGATTGACTTTTACAGTATTGTACGGGCGTTTGTAAAAAACTTTAAAGCCGGAACAATCGTGCAGGGCGGAAGTACTATTACCCAGCAGGTGGCCAAATCCTTTTTCCTTACCCCCAGGCAAAGTTATATCCGCAAGTTCAAGGAAGCTATCTTGGCCTACCGCATTGACAAACATTTTACCAAGGATGAAATTCTGTATCTGTATTTAAATCAGATTTACCTTGGCCACGGTGCCTATGGGGTGCAAGCCGCGGCCCGGAATTACTTTCGCAAATCCGCAAAGGAGCTTAACCTGGCCGAAGCCGCGATGCTCGCCGGCCTGCCGCGGGCCCCGAGTTCGTATTCACCCTACAGGCACTTTGAGCAGGCCAAACAGCGGCAGATTTACGTACTAAACCGTATGAAGACCGAGGGCTATATCACCGAAGCGAGCGCTTTGAATGCTATTAATGCCGAACTCGAGATACACAGGCGGCCCAACTGGTTTATGGATACCGTGCCTTATTTTGCCTCCCATGTACGCAATCTGGTCAAGGAACGCTTTGGTGAAAAGGCGCTGAGCACAGGCGGCCTTAAAGTATATACTACTGTTAATATAGAGATGCAGGAGACCGCCAGAAAAGCCGTTGAAGAAGGCCTGCGGGCGCTGGATAAGCGGCAGGGCTACAGGGGCCCCCTAAAGCATCTGGCTGACAGTGAGATCGAATCCTTTGTCAGGAAGCTAAAAGAAGAAGCCGAAAAAGAAGGATTGCAAAAAGGCAGGATCACCCGGGGAGTTGTGGTGGCAGTAGACGACCAGTCCGACAGGGTTACGGTTCGACTGGGAAAAGCCATGGGGGTTATTCCGTTAAAAGATATGCAATGGGCCCGCAAGCCTGATCCAGAAGTGCCCTATGGCAGGGTTGTTGTGCAGAATCCCGGAGACGTATTAAAAGTCGGGGATGTGATTCGTGCCAGGCTGGAAGGCCGGCAGGAGAAGCAGGAACAATGGCGGCTTTCCCTGGAACAGCAGCCCCGCGTACAATCCGCCCTGTTTAATATTGAAGTCGGCACCGGCTATGTAAAAACCCTGGTAGGCGGGCGAAATTTTGCCGAAAGTCAGTTTAACCGCGCGGTTCAATCCCGCCGCCAGCCAGGGTCCGCTTTTAAGCCGATTATTTATGCAGCAGCACTGGACAAAGGGATGACACCCGCCACGGTGATTGCGGATACGCCCATTGTGTTCGAGGATACAAAGCGTGATTTTATCTGGAAGCCGGACAATTATGATGGTACATTCCACGGATTTACCCTGTTTCGGGAGGGTCTGGTTCACTCCAGAAACGTGGTGACCGTGAAAATCCTTCGGGAACTCGGTATTGATTATGTTGTGGATTATGCCCGCAAGCTGGGCATCGAGTCGCATCTGGAGCGCAATCTTTCCCTGGCTCTGGGTTCATCAGGGGTCTCGCTGCTGGAACTGTCCAAAGCCTACGCTGTCTTTGCCAACCAGGGCATACGCATGGCCCCGGTCT
>JAIPDT010000030.1 GCA_021737545.1 Desulfobacteraceae bacterium | reverse complement strand
ACATCCAAGCATCCAGTATTTTTTTTAAAAATATCTGGAACTTAAACAAATGTCAAGAGCATCATAGACTATGCTCGATTTCTGCGGGTACAAAGAATGTTACTTTAGTTATATTGAATTAGGGTACTGTCTTTCTGTAATGATTAAAATTATAAGGGAAAAATCAGTGTTCATGTTTATCTTTTAATATAGCGCATGATCCGGACAAACTGAAACAGCTTTCTTATAAAAGCGGATGTTTTATTGAATGGGAACTCGGTATAGGCTGCAGGAGCTATGAAGATGAAAGATGATATAAAACAGAAAATATTTGAAACATCCGATAATATAAAAAAAGACCAACACCCGCTGGAGCATTACACGTATATAGGCAGAAAGGGCGTACGCCGGGTTGACGGATACGAAAAGGCAAGCGGCCGCGCCATGTTTACAATGGACGTAAATCTGCCCGGCATGCTCTATATGCGCTTTTTAACCTCGCCTTACCCACATGCCGAAATCAAACAGATGGACACAAGCCGGGCCGAAGCCCTGCCCGGGGTCAGGGCAGTGCTTCGATACGATGATCCGGAATTACCTGCCGAAGAACAGGTTTACGGACACCCGCCGGCCTATATGCCGGTGTTGCCGAGTGTCGCCCATTTTGAAGGCGAAGAAGTCGGTGCTGCAGTAGCCGCAGATACCGAGGCAATCGCGGAAGAGGCCTTAGGACTGATTGATATTGAGTGGGAAAAAAGGCCGTTTCTCCTGGATCCAGAGCAGGCTTTAAAATCAGACGCAGTATTAACCAATCCTGAAAACTATCCGCAAAGCAACTATTTCAACGAAGATTTTCTTGATGTTCATGAATTGGGAGATCCTGAAAAAGGTCTCGAGGAAGCGGATATCACGTTGAAATTTGAATCCTACAGGCGCCAGAATACGTGGATAGGTCCGGAAAGGCCGTGCGGTGTCTTTAAGTGGAACGGCGAATATCCGGAAGTCTGGGTCAAACAGCAGAGGCCCCAGCTTTGCAAAAAAGTTATCGCCAGCTGGTTCGGCGGAATCCCCATGAACAAAATCACGATCCACGCTCTTTACCAAGGGGCGAGCTTCGGGGGCTGGAGCCAGACGCCGTGGAACATGGGCGGACATTACTGCGCTGCAGTAGTGGGCAAACGAACCGGCAAGCCGGTAAAATGGGCCTTTTCCCGCAGGGAGGACTTTTACGGCGGCCAGCAGGACGCCGGACATTATTTTTATGAGGTAGGGGCCAAAAATGACGGCACAATTACCTCTGTTAAGGCGGAAGCAGTGATGGCCAACCAGTTGATCCCGGTTTTCGGAATATCCAAGCATGTGATTGAAAACACCAAAATTCCGAATGTCTATGGAAAAACATACGACGTATGGGTCAACAAAGGGGTCAACGTGCCCACCCGCTGCGAACAAAATCCCAATTGCTACACAATGACGCATGTTTTTAACCGGGTGGCCGATGCATTGAACATGGACCCGACAGAGGTCGCGGTTATCAACGACGGGGCGGACGGGCATGATATGCAATGGCTGAATGAACGCAAATCAGAGCTCGGATTTGACGTGCGCGACAGTCTTAAAGAATGTATTGAAAAAGGCAAAACAGCCATTGACTGGGACAACAAATGGCATCCTCCGGGAACCAAAAGGCTTTCTAATGGCCGGATGCACGGCCTGAGCTTTACATGGACCCATGAATGGGAGGATTCTGCCGGTTCTGCTGAAATGGGCATGCGCCTTGAGCGCGAAGACGGGACCCTGACCATCTTCGGAATAAAAAGCGATGTGGGGGTTAACGCTGAAACCGCCTATTGCCAGGCTGCGGCAGATGAACTTGGTATCCGCATTGAAGATGTTTCTTATAAGAATCAGATCGATGCCGGTTTTTATGCCATGACTCCGGATTCATCCACCAGCATGAGCATCAACGTATTTGCGACCAGAAACGCCGCAAGAAAATTGAAAAGCAAGATTTTATCCGCTGCAACAACCCCGAGCGGTCAAACCCAGCGGGGAAGTTTTCCCCCGGCTTTTGAAGGCGTATTGCCGGAAGAACTTGATATCCGGGACAGTTGCATTTTTGTCAAGGCCGATCCAGGCAGAAAACTTCCCTTAAAAGAATTTGTACGGCCGATGGGAATTGAAGGACCCTTGTGTTATTCGCCGGAAATGGGGGATGGAGCCGAGCGCTGCGACTTTACCGTTCCTTTGTATGCCCATGGCTGGCAGGTGCAGCAGGGGGCTTATTCAAGCTACCGTTTAAGGATGTGCAGGCAGGCCCATTTCATGGAAGTCGAGGTAGATACCGAGACCGGTGAAGTATTTGTAACCAAAGTGGTTAATGTCAATGACGTGGGAAAGGTTATAAGCTGGGAAGGCTGTGAGGGACAGCAGTACGGGGGGTCCTACATGGGTGTGGGCCGTGGGCTTTTCGAAGAGGTTGTGCACGACCCGGTAACAGGAGTGATGCTTAACGGCAACCTGCTTGATTACAAATTCGCAACCTTCAATGATGTAGGCCCTATTGAAACCAGGCTGGTGGAAACAGGCATGGGTTACGGCCCTTACGGATCAGTCGGCATAGGCGAGGATATCGCAACGATTGTACCGGCGCTTCCCGGCCCGGCAATCCACAATGCCCTCGGCATTTGGGTCGAGGACTTTCCAATAACGCCGGCGGTTGTTTTAAAAGCGCTTGGCAAAACTTGAAATAAACCTGAACCGAAATGGAAATTCAGGTGAACGGTGCCTTTATGTTCAAACAAATCCTGGGAGGCGGGCAGCCTTTGAACCTGGAAATTGAAGAAGGAACGACTTTAGAGGGATTGTTGAACATCCTGGCCGGAAAGTTTGGCCGGCCATTTGAAAAAATGGTTTTCAGGCCTGACGGCAAAGGGATCAAACAGACAGTACTTGTCATTGTGAACGGAACCCCTCACTGGAATTTAAGGGACAGGTTGGCAAGCCCGCTTCGGCAGGGCGATACCATAAAGCTAACCCCCATGGTTACAGGCGGTTGAAAGGTATAGCTAACATGGTGAGCACATCAAAAGAAGAACTCCTCCGGCTGGAGGGAATCTACAAGAGATTCGGCGGACTGGAGGTCTTGCAGGATATCAACATAAGCATTGGTCCTGAGGAAATAGTTGGGTTGATCGGCCCGAACGGTGCCGGCAAAACCACTATTTTCAACCTGATCACCTCCTTTTACAGGCCTACGCAGGGATCAATCTTTTTTAATGGCAAAAATATCACCCGGCTATCGGCCCATAAAGTATGCCATCGCGGCATTGCCAGGACTTTCCAGCTGGTAAGGACCTTTTCAAAAATGACCGTTATGGAAAACGCCATGGTCGGGGCTGTGTTCGGCAAAACGCAAATCGGCATGCAGGCTTCGCATAATGCTGCCGAAGCCCTGGAACTGGTTGGACTGGCAAATAAAAAAGATAACCTTGTTGCGCATCTAACGCTTTCCGACCGGCGCATGCTGGAAATCGCCATGGCGCTTGCATCCATGCCTTCTCTGATATTGCTCGATGAACCCATGGCAGGTCTGAATTCGGCTGAAATCGGGAATCTGCTGAAAGTAATCGAAAAAGCAAGGGATGAAAGGAAACTTTCTTTTCTGTGGATTGAACATAAGGTGGATGAAGTTCTTGATTTCTGCAAACGAGTTATGGTGCTTGACTACGGCGTTCTGATCGCCGACGGCAGCCCGGAGGAAATTGCCAACAACAGCAAAGTAATAGAGGCATACCTTGGAGAACCTTCTGCTTGAAGTAAACGGAATCGACGTATTTTACGGTGATGTACAAGCCCTTGCAAACGTGTCCATTCAGGTTGAGCAAGGCGCTATTGTCGCACTGGTTGGTGCAAACGGAGCCGGTAAATCCACGCTTTTAAAAACAATTGCCGGGGTAAAACAACCTTCCAGAGGCGATATTTTGTTTCAAAATCAACCATTATGCGGGCGCAGAGCAGAACAGGTTGCCAACATGGGAATCGTGCTTGTGCCCGAGGGTCGGGGGCTGTTTGCCAATTTAACGGTGCTGGAGAACCTTAAACTTGGAGCTTACCCTGTAAAAGCCAGAGCCCATTTACAGGAATCTCTAAACAGAGCCTTTGAGCTGTTTCCTGTATTAAAAGAGCGAGTGAGTCAAAAGGCAGGGGCTTTAAGCGGAGGCCAGCAGCAAATGCTTGCCATTGCCAGGGCCTTGATGGCTATGCCCGACCTGCTTATGCTCGATGAGCCTTCACTCGGCCTCAGTCCCCTGATCTCCAAAGAGATATTTGAGTTAATTCACACTTTAAACGAGCGGGGTACTACGATCCTGCTCGTGGAGCAAAATGTCAATCAGGCATTAAAAATCGCTCAAAACGCCTATGTAATGAAAACCGGCAGCATAGAAATGCAGGGAAGCGGCCTGGAGCTTCTTGCAAACCCGGAGGTCCAGGAAGCATATATAGGAAAACGCTGGAGTAAAACATGATAGCATATCTAAGTTTCGAACTCATTGTACAACTCGTGGTAAACGGTATCCTTTACGGGACGATCTACGGGATAGCAGCCATCGGTCTAAGCCTTATATTCGGGACCATGCGCATCATATTCCTTGCCCAGGGCACCATGATTATTTTGTTTACATACTTCGGCTACTGGCTGCTTGAACTGGCGGGAATTGACCCGTTTGTCTCGCTGCTCATTGTTGTTCCGCTTTCAATGATAATCGGGGTGCTGCTCTACCGATCGCTGTTTAAAGAATCGGCGGAAATGGACGATAAAAACGCCTCCCTGCTTCTTGCAGTGGGAATTATGTTTTTGGTGAATAATTTGATGCTGGTTATGTGGTCTGCCAACCCCAGAATGGCCAATACCGCATATACCGAGGTGGTTTTTTCACCAATGGGAATCACGATTCCGTTTACCCGCCTGATAGCCCTCGGGCTGGCAATTTTATCGGCAGGCCTGCTTACCCTGTTTTTGAAAAAAACGTATCTCGGCATGGCTGTGAGGGCTGCTTCCGAGAATATGCTCTATGCCACACTCGTCGGCATCAACCCGCATCGGGTCAATACCGTTGCATTTGCCATAGGCATCGGTCTTGCCGGGGTCGCGGGTATCGGGGTGCTTCAGATTGTGCCGTTTGATCCGTTTTTCGGATTCACATTTGCACTAAAGGCCCTGATCGCCCTTGCCCTGGGCGGTATCGGAAGCGTTTTTGGCGCACTTATGGGAGGGATTCTCCTGGGGCTTCTTGAGAGCCTGGGCTCTTTCTTTGTCGGCGGAGGATGGGCCGAGGCTGTTGCGTTTGGAGCTTTTCTGCTTGTGTTAATGTTTCGACCTGAAGGTCTCTTCGTACGATCCGTAAAAAAGGCTTAAAATATGAAGGATATGAAAACTTTTTATACCGGCTTAGTGGCTTTAATAGTACTGGGATTAATTGTGGTGCCCTTTTCCGTAAACGTGGAGAGGTCTTATCTAATCTATTTCCTTTTTATGGCTTTCATCTACGTGGTTATTGCCCAGGGATGGAATGTAGTGGGCGGATATGCCGGGCAGATCAGCCTTGGACAGCATGCTTTCTTTGGACTGGGCGCATACACCACTGCAATGTTCTGGGTTCACGGCCTTCTCGGCACCGGGGCCGACTATTATTTTAACCCGCTGCTTATGATTTTAAGCGGTATTGTTCCTGCTATTGTTGCAATTATCGTTGGCATTCCTCTGCTTTCCCGGCTTCGCGGGGATTATTTTGCTCTTGGTTCTTTGGGCCTTGGCGAAATTATCAGGGTTTTTTTCGTCAAGGGCGGTGATATTACCGGTGCCCAGGACGGGCTACACCTTCCGTCGGGCGGTTATGAATCCATGCTGCCTTATTACTTTGTAGGGCTTTTATTAGCGGTTCTGGCCACCGTAGGTGTGTATTTTATTATGCGCTCCAGGATCGGGATGGCTTTCCGGGCTATAAACGAGGATGAAGTCTCTGCTTCTTCACATGGTATCAATATCTTATATTATAAAATCCTGGCCTTTGCTGTTGGGGCTTTTTTCACCGGCGTGGCCGGCAGCCTGTACGGCATTTACATTTTTCATGTTAATCCTGATTCGGTTCTTAATATCAACTATGGCTTGTATCCTATTCTGATGTGCGTGCTAGGCGGCAGCGCAACCATTTTTGGTCCGGTTATAGGATCTTTTTTCATGGCAGGGGTTTTTGTAATCGCAGAACAGCATTTTCCAATGATCCATCCTATTATATCAGGAGCTTTGATTGTGCTGGTGATGCGTTTTATGCCCACGGGAATTGTAGGACTTAAAAGCAGATTGCAACGCGATTAATAAATCATAAAATTGATTATGGAAGGTTTATAAACAGGGGATACCGTCCAGCCGGCTTAAAAACTCCGGCCCGGTACAATGAAAAAACTAAAACAAAGGGGGTAAAAATGAGAAGTCGACCTAAAACAACATGGTTATTGGTATTCGCGTTTGTTTTTGCCTGGTGCTTTGCAGGCCTGGGGTCTGTCTACGCCCAGGAAAGAAGCGAAATCCGGGTGGGCGCTCTTGTTTCGATGACAGGCATGAACGCCATGACAGGCGCGGAGCAGAAATGGGCTTATGAGCAGGCGGTTGAAGATATTAACAACGACGGCGGCGTGTATGTAGAAGAATACGGGAAAAAGCTGCCAATCAATCTGATTTTTGCAGATGATAAGAGCCAGGCGGCTGATGCAGCTTCAGCCATGGAAAGACTAATCAAACAGCAAAACATTGACCTTGCTTTGTCCACAAACATTACGCCGCTTAACATCGCAGCGGCCACGGTTTGCGACAAGTACGAAGTATTCTACTCCATTACCTGCAGCTGGCTTGAACCTGTTGCTGCTGAAAATTTCGAGTTTGCCTCTGACTTTTTCACCAGTACCCGCGGTGCGGCTGAAATGCCCTTTTTGATCTGGGAAGAATATCTTCCCGAAGATAAAAGACCCAGCCGGCCGGCCCTGATGATGGAAGACAACCGTGACGGCCAGGCATTCGGCGACAGCTTCCGCAAACTTGCAAAAGAACACGGTTACGAGTTTGTAGTGGATGATCCTTATACGCCCGGCAGCAAGGATTTTTCATCCCATACTTTAAAGTTCAAGTCCGCAGGCGTGGATGCTCTCCTCTGGCTCGGATCGCCTACCGACGGAATTATGTTTATGCGACAGATGAGAGAGTCCAATCTTAAGATTCCCTATATTCACGGATGGAAAGGCTTTTGGCCCAGCGAATTTATTAATACCCTCGGGGAAAACGCAAACTATGTCATTCACGACGGATTCTGGACTGAAAGAAACAAGCAACCGGGAGCGGCTCGCCTGGGAAAACTCTACAGGGAGGAACATGATAAGGATTCGGTCAGTGTAGGTCTTTATTATGCAAATGTGCAGGTTCTTGCCGAAGCAATTGAAAAGGCGGGGTCCATTGACTCCAGAAAAGTCAGGGACACAGTATTCGGCGGAGAGTTTAAGGGTACCGTCAAGGGAGATATAAAATTTAATGAAAACGGAATTTGTGAGGTACCTTTGGTTGCTCTGCAATGGTGGAATAAAGAGCGGGTTCCTGTATGGCCTACCGTCCCCGGAGTATCGAAACTCAGACTTCCGCCGAAAAACGGCGGCGAACCGCGTGTATTTGAATAAGCATATGATAAGAACTTGAAAAAAACTCAATTCCCTCCGCCCCCGGGCTGGAGGGAATTGAATAAAAAACAACCCTTAATTTTTATGTAAAAATTCCATCATTAGATATATCTGTATTTGAAAATCTGTACGCACACACAGGTGGAAGACAAATGGAAAAAATCGAAATTACAATTGACGGCCGGCCGGCCAGCGGTACCGAAGGGATGACAATACTCGACGCAGCCAGGCAGCTCGGTATTGAAATCCCTGCCCTGTGCAATGAACAAGGCCTTAAGCCCTCCGGTAACTGCCGCATATGCGTGGTCGAAGTAGAAGGCATGAACAGATTGGTGCCGGCCTGCCATACTCCCATAGAGCAGGGAATGAATATCAGCACCCGGTCGCACAGGGTTACAGAAACCAGAAAAATCATTGTGGAGCTGATGCTGGCCTCCCACACAGGTCCGTGCATGGCGGATAATGCCGCTAAAGAATGCAGCGTTCACAATATCGCATCTGATATAGAAGTCGCGCCTCCGCGGTTTCTTATTCAAAATCCGCGTTCGTATCCCGTGGAGATGATGAGCCCTTATGTGAAGCGGGATTTATCGCGATGTATTTTGTGCAGAAACTGCGTGCGCGCCTGCAGGGAAATCGTCGGACATAATGTATACAGCATGGCTTACCGCGGTTTTAATTCAAAAGTGGTGGTGGACTGCGATGTCCCCCTTGATAAGGACGTTTGTAAAGACTGCGGAGTCTGCATCGAATACTGCCCCACAAGCGCATTGATGTATCCTGACGGGACCAAAACCAAGGGCGAAAGAGCGGTACCCAAAACAAAAGGCCCCTGGACCGGCGAGCTTGATCCTAAACAGCCCGAACTGCTCACGCTTCTTATCCAGGAACAAAGGAAATCAGGATATGTATCGTCGGACGCCATGCAGAAAATCGCCGACAGCATGGATCTCGATGTAGGAGATGTTTATGGTGTCGCAACTTTTTATGCATTCCTGTCCACCACCCCGAACGGGGAAAACGTAATCCGGATTTGCAAAAGCCTGCCCTGCTATATGAAGCACGCTCAGATGGTTATCGACAGCGTAGAAGAAGAGCTCGGCATAAAACCAGGCGAAACAACGTCAGACGGAAAATTTTCCTTTGAATTGACCAACTGTATAGGCGCCTGCGACAAGGCCCCCGCCATGCTGGTCAACGAGCAGTTATACGGGAATCTCACCCCGGAGAAAATATCGAGCATTTTGAAGTCATATAAAATGGAGGATCTACCGTGGCAGAGTCCAGAATAATACTTAAAAACTGTGAAGTCATAGATCCGGCCGACATTGGTACATATATTGAAAAAGACGGATTTAAAGCACTGGAAAAAGCCCGTACCTCCATGTCGCAGGAATCGGTTATAGACGAGGTAAAATCCTCAGGCTTAAGAGGACGCGGCGGCGCCGGCTTTCCCTGCGGCGTCAAGTGGGAGCTGGCGGCCAATGCGGACGGTTCTGAAAAATACCTCATCTGCAACGCAGACGAAGGCGAAATGGGGACGTTTAAAGACAGGTATTTACTTGAATATGATCCTTTTTCCCTGATAGAGGGAATTGCCATTGCAGCTTACGCCATAGGCGCTGTTAAAGCATACATTTACCTCCGTGGCGAATACCGCTATTTGCTGTCCACTATACGGGGCGCTATCGGCCAGGCCGTGGAAAAGGGATATCTCGACGGCTTGGATATTGTGCTGCAGGAAGGTGCAGGGGCTTATATTTGCGGTGAGGAAACCGCCCTGATGAACTCTCTTGAGGGAAAACGGGGAGAAGCCAGGTTTAAACCTCCCTTCCCTCCAGTATCAGGACTTTTTGAAAAACCCACCATTATTAACAACGTTGAAACGCTGGCGGCTATCCCCCGGATTATTTTAAACGGCGCCGAATGGTTCAGCAACATCGGCACGGAAAAAAGCAAGGGTACCAAAATATTTTCAGTCAGCGGTGATGTTTCAAGACCAGGTATATATGAGCTGCCCATGGGCAGCAGCCTCAAACAGCTAGTGGTAGATCTGGCCGGGGCAACTGATATCAAAATCATTCAAGTCGGCGGGGCCGCTGGTCGATTGCTGCCGTACAACTGGCTTGACACCGCCCTGTCATTTGAAACCGTTCTGGGGGCCGGAGCAGTAACCGTCTTTGACAGCAGCAGGGACATGATTGATGTGGTTTTCAAAACCATAGAATTTCTTGCAGAGGAATCCTGCGGCCTGTGCACTCCCTGCAGGGAAGGCTCCCAGGTGTTGTTTGAAATACTGGAACGCCTCAGAAACGGAGAAGGCGAGCAACAGGATACCGACGTTCTGGAAGACGTTGCAAATACGATGGCCGAGGCTTCGCTTTGCGGTCTGGGGCAGGGAACTGCAGTTCCCGTTCTCGACAGCCTGAATTTCTTCAAACAGGACTATAAAAACAGGATCGAGCAGTCACTTTATATTAAAAGTTTACTGGGCTGATCTATTCTTTCCCGGCAGACCCGGCTCTTTAAGGATCTTGCTTTTGCGGGAACAAGGGTAATCGATTTATCGACTAAGGAGGAACCAAATTGGAAAAACATGCCTATACATGCCCCTATTGTTCCGAGACATTTGATGCGCTTGAAAATTTAAAATCCCATATGCTCCAGGCGCATAAAACTGATCCTATTCCCCGGCCAGAGGGTGTGATTCGGTTAACTGTAAATGGTGAGGAACACAGCATCAGAGTGGAGCCCGAATGGACGCTTTATTACGTGGTTCACGATATACTGGGGCTGACCGGCGTCAAGCTGTTCTGTGACAGGGGGGCCTGCGGCGCGTGCACGGTTATTTTAAACGGCCGAAGCGTGTTATCCTGCATGACTCTTGCAATTGAATGCGACGGTATGACGGTTGAAACCGCCGAAGGTATTGCCAATAAAAATCATCCGCTCGTGGAGAATTATGTCAAACACCACTGCATGCAGTGCGGCTACTGTACCCCCGGTTTTGTTGTGACATCAAAAGCTTTGCTCGACAAAAACCCAAACCCTAGTGCCGAGGAAGTACAACAGGCTCTTGCAGGAAATCTTTGCAGATGCGGTACTTATCCTCAGCATACCAAGGCGGTATTGGAAACCGCTCAGCAACTGGCTGAACAGGGCAAGGAGGCGAAGAAATGAGCGAAGAAATAAAAGAGATGCCCGACAATCCCATGGAGCGGGACAAATATATCCCGGAAAAGTTCAATGTACTGGGCAAAAGAGGAAACAAAAGAATCGACGGATTGCGAAAAGCCTCGGGCAAGGCCGTCTATACCAGGGACATTGTGCTTCCAGGCATGCTTTATATGCGGATTTATACCAGCCCCTACCCCAACGCAAGAATCAAAACAATGGACACTTCACGCGCAGAGGCGCTGCCCGGGGTAAGGGGAGTCCTGAGATATGATGACCCGGAGGTCTATAACAGAAGAATCCCCACTTTAATGGGGGGTGAAGAAGATATACTTGCCGGTTACGCCTATTTTCAGGGCCAGCCAATGGGAGCCGTAGTAGTTGCCGATACCGAGGATATAGCGGACGAAGCTCTGCAGTTAATCGAAATCGAATGGGAAAAGCGTCCATTTTACCTGAATCCTAAGGACGCGCTGGCCCCGGATGCTCAACTGGCGCGCCCGGAGTGGTTTCCGGAAAGCAACCTGCTGCCCCTGTTCTTTCAGCCCACCAATGTTTTCGCTCACGGCGACGTGAGAAAAGGGTTTGAAGAAGCCGACCGGATCATCGAATTTGATGGCAGCAGAAACTACCATGGCTGCCCGGACGCAGAAATGATATCCGGGATCACTAAATGGGAGGAAGACTGTGCCGAACTTTGGCTCCATCAGCAGCACGTCTACGAACACAAATGGATGATGAACCAATGGTTCGGCATTCCCATGAGCAGGGTAAAAATAAATGCGCCTTACAACGGCGGCATGTTCGGAGGGTGGAACTGGATCGACTACAGCATGGTTCCCCAGTATATAAGCGCTCTGATGGCCAAGCGCCTCGGCAAACCTGTCAAATGGCTGCTCAACCGCCGCGATGACTTTACATTCGGCTCTCTTGATTCCATGCAGAGCGAGTTCAGGGTCGGCTTTAAAAATGACGGAAATATTACAGCCGTACAGTTGAAAAGCTATTTTGAAAACCTGTCATACGAACCGGGCCTCCATTTTCTTGAAAATACCAAGATCCCGAACATTGAATCCGAAATGTACGTTGCCCAGGTCAACAAAGGCCCAACCCATGCAATTCGCTGCGAACAGTTGCCCCCGTCATTTGCATTGATACTTGTGTTTAACCATGTTGCAGCCGAACTGGAAATGGAGCCGACCGAACTTGCGCTGATAAATGACGGTGTTGACGGCGAGGATATAAACAGCTTAAACGAATTTAAAAAGGAACATGGTTTCCCGGTTCGCGACAGCCTCAAAGAATGTATTGAAAAAGGCAAGGAAGCCATCGGGTGGGATGAAAAATACCATCCGCCGGGAACAAAAAAACTGCCCAACGGGAAAATGCACGGTATAGGCTTTATCTGGGACCATGAATGGGATGAGACCCGGGGCGCCGGCATGGCGGCCGTAATAATCCAGCAGGACGGCACTGTAAATGTCATTGCCACACGATCCGATGTCGGCGTGAATGCCGAGAGTACTTACTGTGCGGTTGTGGCCGAAGAACTGGGTATACGCTATGAAGATGTCTTATTAAGGCAGCAGGATGATGTGCATCTTCCCCTGATGACGCCGGACGGCTCATGCAACCTTACAACCAATTCCTATGTCATGAAAAAAGCCGCCAAAAAGGCCAAAAGACAGCTTCTCGAACTGGCCACCTCGACCATTCACCTGATTGAACGGGATGTTCCGCCCGCATTTCCGGGGCTTGCCACGGATGAGCTCGATGTTGAAAACAGCGTCGTTTATGTAAAAAACAACCCTTCTGTCAATAAGCCCGTGGCTGATGTGGTAAGAGATGTTCAGGGCAGCTTTATCAACAAGCACCCTTATGCAGGTACTCAGAATACCACTCATACGCCGGTTTATGCCATGGCCTATCACCGCCAGGGCAGGCTCGGCAAGGAGTCAGGCCGTCAGAGACTTTGCCGGCAGGCGCATTTCTGCGAAGTCGAGGTGGACACCGAAACCGGGGATGTTGAAGTAACCAGGGTGGTCAATGTCAACGACGTAGGCAAAGCGCTCTGCCCGGAAGCGGTTGAAGGTCAGCAGTACGGCGGAACCTACATGGGCGTCGGCAGGAACCGCAGCGAGGAACACATCTGGGATCCGGCAACAGGCGTACTGCTCAACGGCAACCTTATCGATTACAAATTCAGTACCTTTCTCGATGTAGGGCCGATTGACACAATTATCGTGGAAACCGGCATGGGCCTTGGCGCCTACGGCACTGTCGGGATAGGCGAAGACGTTGGCACTGATACCACTTATCTGCTTCACGGGGCGATCCACAACGCCATTGGCAAATGGGTGGACCACGGCCCCATAACCCCTGATAAGGTACTGAAAGCTTTGAATAAGGCATAGAAGGAGTAGACCTGATGAAGAAATTTGCGCATCTGAATGCCCGAACACTTGAAGAAGCGGTTTCGTTTTTGGGCTCCTACGGAGGAAAAGCCGAAATTATAGCCGGCGGAACAGACCTGCTGGGCAAAATGAAGGATGAAATTCTGCCGAACTATCCGGAAGCCCTGATTAATATCAAGACAATCACCGACCTTGATTATATTGAAGAAACCGGGCAGGGCCTTCGCATCGGCGCCTTGACGCGTCTTAACGATATTGCAGAGCATTCCGGAATTCGTGAAAAATATACCGCACTTGCACAGGCGGCAGAAAGAACCGCGTCGCCCCATATTCGTGAAATGGGGACACTGTCGGGAAACATATGCCAGGATATCAGGTGCTGGTATTATCGCAATCCGAACAACAGGTTCCCCTGCCTGAGAAAAGGCGGCGGCAGGTGTTATGCTATCGAGGGTGATAACCGATACCACTCCATTTTCGGAGGCACAGTTGAAAAAGGCTGCTACGCGGTTCACCCCAGCGATATGGCGCCTGCATTAATCGCACTGAACGCCTCTGTAAAAACATCCAAACGAACCATAAAATCCGACGAGTTCTTCAAAACCGCGGTCAGAAAAACCACCGTACTGGATCGGGATGAAATCGTGACCGAATTCGAGTTCCCGGCACCGGCTAAAGGAAGCAAAAGTCATTTCATAAAGTTTGCCATACGCAAATCCATTGATTTTCCGATTGTAAATTGCGCAACTTCTATCATCAATGAGGCGGGAAAGGTCAAAGAGGCGAGGATCTGCTTAAACGGTGTATATATCAAACCTTACCGGGCCGCCAAGGCCGAAGAGGATATTTGCGGAAAGACAATTGATGAAGAAACCGCTGACGCAGCAGCACAAACCATAGTATCCGAGGCCAGGCCCATGAAGGATAACGCCTACATGGTTCAGATTGCCCGGACTCTGGTTAAAAGAACCATCCTTGCATGTAAGGAATGAAAGCTGCATTAAGAATTGCCGCTGGTTACCGTCATTACGTCTCAGGCATTGCGCATCTTATAGATGGCGTTGAATGCAAAATCGATCCCGGGGCCACTGTATCAGACCTGCTCGATGCCGCAGGGTTTCCGCCCAACGTTACCATGATCGTTTTTGTAAACGGCGGCCTGGCCAATAAAGACACCTTTCTTAAAGACGGTGACGAGGTTTTTCTGGCACAGCCTACTGTTGGCGGGTAAAATAAAAATTTTAGGTGAAAGGTACAAGTTACAAGGTACAAGGTACAAGGAAAACAGAACCAAAAACCCTGAATTACTAAGAAACGGCAATAAAACTTATGACTGATCTTTTTATTCGATACCAGGGCACACGGCAAAGTTTAGAGCTGCCGCCTTCATGGCGTCTGGAACGGTTTGCCGCATTTGAAGATCGTCCTCAACCCGTCGATCCGGTTGGAATGACACGGGAGGCCCTTAAATCCCCTGTTAATCATTCCCCGCTGGCCGAATCGGTAAAGGCTGAAGACAAGATTGCAATTATTATCGAGGATCCTTCGCGTTCCTCGCCCAAACAGCAGGTGCTTCGGGCAGTACTTGATGAACTGGCCGCCGCAGAAATCCCGGCCTCTCAAATTGTTATTGTTATAGCCCTGGGCACCCACAGGCAGCTTTCCAAACAGGAAATGGGTGAGGTTTATGGGAAAGATCTGGTAGAGCAATACGAGTTTGTCAATCATGACTGCAAGGCTCCTGATTTAGTGCCCATAGGAACACTTAGAAGCGGTACAACCGTTAAGCTCAATCCCAAGGTCTATGAAGCATCCTTTACTATCGGCATAGGATCCATTTTTCCGCATCCTATGAACGGATTCGGCGGCGGCGGAAAAATTCTTTTCCCTGCGGTGGCAAACTTCGATGCCATTTTGGAACATCATTTAAAATACAGCTTTCGCGGGAAATCGCGAATCGGAAATCTTGAGGGCAATCCTTTTTACGAGGAGGTATGCGACCTGGCAAAAGCCGGAGGGTTGAATTTTATCGTCAACAGTGTGCTTGACCACAACGACTACCTCTATCAAGTGGTTTGCGGGGAGCCGATAGAAGCGCACCAAGCCGGGGTTGCTGTAAGCCGCAAAATTCTTTCCATGGAATTTCCTGAAAAGTCGGATGTTACGATTATAAGTGCCTTCCCATACTCGGAAGGCACGCAGATTATGAAACCGCTGGCGCCCGCCTCGGAAATCACGCGTGACGGCGGGTTGGTTATACTGGCGGCCGACTGCAGCGTGCCGCTCCCCGACTCCTATCTTGCAGGGTGCGAGAATTTTCGTAAAACTTACGGCGGACGCTTAAGAGAAGCGGTTCTGGAAGTTTTCGGCAGCAACAGGCGTATCATGGAAGACGGGGCCCCGGAATTTAACATGTCAATGGCACAGGCCCTGCTCGCCCAGAACGACTACAAGGTAATCCTTGTATCCCGGGATATTTCAAAATACACCGCCGACCGGCTGGGCTTTTTCTATGCCGAAAACCTTGAACAGGCAATCGCAATGGGGCAGGATACATACCCTGAAGCCCGGGTCCACGTAGTTCCTTCAGGCGGAGTAATTCTCCCGGTCCTTTCTGAAAACAATTCTGTTTAACCATCGGAGGTCCCAATGAACGCCTATGGTTCGCCTATACTAAGGCTTAACAGCCAGGACAACGTGGTTGTGGCCATTGAAGACCTGGAAGAAAACAGGGAAATTCCAGAAGAAAACATTATTTGCCGGGAACCTGTCCCTGCCGGCCACAAAGTGGCCACATCCCCTATAGAACAAAATGGTATAATCCGCAAATACGGACAAATTATCGGTGCCGCAACCAGCGAAATTCAACCAGGCGAGCATGTGCATACACATAATATGGGCATGGTTGAATATGACCGTGAGTATGACGTAGGCTCTGAGAGCAAGCCCACGGAATACATACCTGAATCCGAACAGGCCGTATTTGACGGAATCGTGCGCAAAGACGGAAAGGTCGGTACGCGGAATTATATAGGTATAATGGCTTCATGCGCCTGCTCTGCCAGCGTGGCCAAATTTATCGCCGAGGCTTTAGATAAAGACATCCTATCCGATTATCCCAACGTGGACGGCGTTGTTTCCATAATCCACGAATCAGGATGCGGTCTGCCGGACCACGGGGACGGAATTGAATTTCTGCGCCGTACCCTTGTCGGCTGGGCCGGGCATCCCAATTTTGCAGGAATTCTGCTCGTGGGACACGGCTGCGAAATAAACCAGATAGATGATCTTTCCGCCATGATGGGATTCGAGCAGGACGCTTTGTTTGACTCCCTGAGCATTCAAAGCTCCGGCGGCACCCGCAAAACAATCCAGCGCGGTGTGGATGCTATAAAAGCCATGCTTCCTGAAGCTGACAAAATCCGACGCCAGGCGGTTCCGGCCTCGCATCTGATAGTGGGGCTTGAATGCGGAGGCTCTGATGCACTTTCCGGAATAACTGCAAACCCGGCCCTTGGATATGCGTCGGATTTATTGGTACGGCATGGAGGCACCGCCATATTAAGCGAAACCTCCGAGGTCTACGGGGCGGAGCAACTTTTGGTCCAGAGGGCCGTAAACCAGGAGGTGGGAGCAAAACTGCTCGAACGCGTCCGCTGGTGGGAAGCCTATACAAAAAAAAACGGCATTGAACTTAACAACAATCCGTCGCCCGGAAATAAGGCCGGCGGTTTGACCACGATCCTTGAAAAATCAATGGGCGCGGTTGCAAAATCCGGATCCACCGCCTTAATGGATGTGTTCGGTTTTGCAGAGCAGGTAACGACCAAAGGATTGGTTTTTATGGATACGCCCGGATATGATATGGTTTCGGTTACCGGCATGATCGCGGGCGGGGCCAACATGATCTGCTTTACAACCGGACGGGGAAGCGTATACGGCAGCAAGCCGGTACCCACGCTTAAACTGGCCAGCAACTCCGCCATGTACAACAGCATGGAAGATGACATGGATATCAACTGCGGTGAAATTGCAGAGGGTCGCATTACTGTGAAACAATCCGGTGAATCGATCTTTCAGGCTATCCTTGACACGGCCTCGGGCAAAAAAAGCAAAAGCGAGCTCCTTGGTTTCGGTGATACCGAATTTACGCCATGGATGATCGGCACGACTTTATAGAAGGAGAAACCTCAATGGCTGATGATAACTCCCTGATAAGTGAAAATTCGCTGTCCGGCCTGGAAAATGCTGATATACGAACCGTTTTAAAGGGGATGGGTTATTCGGATGACGACCTGACTTCAAAAAGGCCGGCAATCGGCATAGCCAACTCTTTTAGCACCCTGATTCCCGGACACTTTAATTTCGGACAGATCAGTGAACAGGTAAAAAAAGGGATTCACAGGGCAGGGGGCACGGCTTACGAATTTGGCGTGATCGGTTTATGTGACGCCATATGCAAGGAAAATTTCAATTATGTTCTGCCTTCCAGAGAGGTAATCTGCAACTCGATTGAAATCATGGCAGAATCCAATCCCCTGGACGGCCTGGTGCTGCTGGCGTCCTGCGATAAAATCGTGCCGGGTATGCTCATGGCCGCAGCCCGGGTTAATCTGCCCGCAATTTTAATAAACGCCGGCCCCATGCTCGGCGGCATTCCCTTTGAAGGCCGCAAATCCGATGCAACCGCGGTCTCCGAAGCTATGGGCATGCTGAAAAACAATCAAATAAATATTGAACAATACAAGGATGTGGAAGATCTTTCATGTCCTACCTGCGGCTCATGCTCGTTTATGGGCACCGCAAACACCATGTGCTGCCTGGCAGAAGCAATGGGCATGACTCTGACCGATGCCGCCACAGTACCGGCAGTATATGCAGAGCGGCTCCGCCTTGCCGAACAGACCGGTGAAATTGCTTGTAATCTGGTGCGCCAAAAAATCAGAGCTAACGATGTTATCACGGATAAATCCCTGGAAAATGCGGTCAAGGTCTGCCTTGCCATAGGAGGCTCCACCAACGCGGTACTTCATCTAACCGCCCTTGCCTACGAGGCTGAAGCCGATATTAATATTCTGGATGCTTTTGAAAAATTTACCGACACCACCCCGACCATTGCCAAGGTCTATCCCGCCGGAAATAACGATATGGAGGCGTTCTGGCGCGCCGGCGGCATCCCCAGGGTGATTGACAACTTAAAAACTCAAATGAACATGGATGTTATGACCGTTACCGGAAAAACCATGCAGGAAAATATCGATGGTTTTCGATATCGTTTTGCAGAAAACGAGGATGTTATCAGGCCTGTTGACAACCCCTTTGCCGAATCCGGAGGCCTGGCGGTTCTGCGAGGCAATCTGGCTCCGAAAACCGGAATCAGCAAGCCTACCGCAATTGATCCCAGTGTCCGCCAATTTACCGGAAGGGCAAAAGTATTCGACTCAAACGATCTTGCCGTGGAAGCTATTTTAAACAACCAAATCAAGCCGGGAGATGTGGTTGTAATCCGATACGAAGGACCGAAAGGCGGGCCCGGAATGGTTGAAATGTACAGGGCCTTAAAGTATCTTAACGGACTGGGACTGGCCAAATCCACGGCTCTTATCACTGACGGGCGTTTTTCCGGCACCAACAACGGCTGTTTTGTCGGCCATATATCCCCGGAAGCCGCCGAGGGAGGCCCTATAGCCGTTGTTGAAAACGGTGATGAAATCTATATTGATGTGATCAACGGAAAACTGGAACTCAATGTTTCAGATGACGTAATAAAGAAGCGGCTTAAAAACTGGCAGCGGCCCGAACCAAAGATAAAGAGAGGCTATTTGAGACTTTACACAGACCTTGCATCTTCGGCAGACGAGGGTGCGGTTATAAAACATCGGTACTAAAGTAAGGAAAACCGGGCAAAGTATGAGTGAACTCGAAGCCGCAGCCTGCGAATTTCTATCCCAGAATCAGCCGATTATTATTGCGACTATTATAAGCCGGCAAGGATCGGCCCCGAGGACTGCCGGCACAAAAATGCTTATTACCCGGCAAGGGCAGATTTACGGAACCATTGGCGGCGGGCTTTTGGAAGCCTCTACAATCAAATCCGCCATGGATATCTTCTCGGGCGCCCCGCCCATGTTTATCCCTTTTGATCTTGCGCACCAGGCTTCGGAAACAATGGACATGATCTGCGGAGGCAGCGCAGAGATCCTTCTGGATCTTGTCGAGCCTGACCGGGAAAACCTGGACATCTTTACTCAATGGGAACATGCCCTGCAAAACGGGCAAACGTGCTATCTTGTAACAATTGTAAAAGGTGGTACAAAGCATATTGATCAAATAACCCGCTGCCTGGTTTACAATGACTGCAGTATGATCGGCAGCCTGCCGGCCGGTGCTTTAAGCGCCGGGGAAATTATCAACAGGGCACAGTCTTCGTCCGGGATGTTTGTCATAAGCCACGATGAAATTACGATGATTACGGAGCCGTCCGTGAAGCCGAAAACCGTTTATATTTTCGGCGCCGGTCACGTGGCGCGTCCGGTCGCTCATATGGCCTCGATTGTTGACTTCAGGGTATCGGTTTTAGATGACCGAACAGAATTTGCAAATGCCGAGCGTTTCCCAGATGCCGATGAAGTTTGCGTGATTGATGATTTTGACAAAGCCCTCAAAGATCTTCCGATTGATAAGGATGCTTTTATTGTTATTCTTACAAGAGGCCATAAACACGACAAAACCGTGCTTGTTCAGGCTTTGCAGACAGAGGCCGATTATATCGGCATGATCGGCAGCAGACGAAAAAGAGACCTTATATACCAGTCCATTTTAGAGCAGGGCTTTACCAAAGAAGATCTAAACCGTGTACATGCTCCGATCGGTTTATCCATTGATGCCGAAACACCTGAGGAAATTGCTGTCAGCATAGTTGGCGAGCTGGTTCAAAAGCGCGCCCGAATGCGGCAAAACAGCACTTAAACAGTGCGGCCGGCTCAAATTAAAAAGAAAAGGAGTTTGAAGCTATGAATCTTGAAGGAAAGATTGCGCTTATTACTGGCGGAGGCAAGGGTATTGGCGAGGCAATCGCAAAAAAATTTGTGGCAGACGGAGCCAGGGTATGTATAACCGGCCGCAGCCAAGAGGCCCTTGATGCGGCTGCTTCATCCATGCCCTCTGAAATGGTTGCCACCTGTGCCGGTGATGTCTCCGATTACGAAGATGTAAAACGAATGGTTCAAACCACGGTGGATTTCGGCGGCGGACTTAATGTTCTCGTAAACAATGCCGGAATAGACCCGGCGGGTTCTGTTGCGGATCTTGATCCCGAGGTATGGGAAAAGGTTTTAAAAATTAATCTGACAGGCCCTTTTTTGACCATAAAAGCCTCTATACCTCACATGATCAACGCGGGCGGAGGCTCAATAATAAACATTTCCTCCCTGGGAGGACTTCGTTGCCTGCCCGGAATGCCGGCTTATGCAAGTTCAAAGGCGGGCCTGATAATGCTCAGCAAACAGGTGGCGCTCGATTACGGCCCTCAAAATATCCGCTGCAATGCGGTCTGCCCCGGAGCAACCAGGACTAAAATGCTGGAAAACTCACTCAGCCCGCTTGGAAAAACTCTTAACACCGATGTTGACGGCGTTTTCTCCCATATAGCCGCCGCCATACCCCTTCGCCGCGTGGCTCAGCCGGAAGAGATAACAGGCATTTGCAGCTATCTTGCAAGCGATGAATCCTCGTTTACAACGGCCTCCGTGCATATGGTGGACGGCGGGGCTTCCGTTGTGGATGTTTCAGGGGCGACCCTCAGCATGGCGGGTATTGACTGGGGAGTGGCTTAAACGCCCTTGGCACTAGTAACAATTTATTCATGCGCTGTTGAAGATCAGAAACCATGCTCCCGGCAGATTTCCAGCACAGTTGAAATCTGGGACTCCATTGACCTTCGCGCCCTCTCAGGATCGTGATTGGCGATAGCCAAAGCAATCTCTTCATGCTGACTATCTATCAAGTCATCAATGCCAAGGGACCGAAGAATGCTGGTGTAGGCCTTATCCATTGCGTATAGCTGGACATCATAGAAACCTTTCATTAAATGAATCTGCACGGTATTCTTGCTTGCGTATGCTATATTCATGTGAAAACTCAAATCGGTTCGCATCCGGACCTGTCCTTCGAAGCGTTCATTGTGGATTCTTATAAGGCTTTGCTTAATCAAGCTAACGTCCTCATCGGTGGCCCGTTTAGCCGCCAGTTCGGCACTCTTGGACTCAAGAGCTATACGAACTTCTTGTAAATCCACAATCGAAAATCTCTCACGGTTTAATACTTGAAGCAATGGCCCTTTATCTATTTGTGACTGTTCGTCGGCGACGAAGGTGCCTACCCCTCTCTTGCTGTACACGAGTCCTTGATCTATGAGCTTAAAAATGGCCTCTCGGACTGCAGGACGACCTACGCTGAATTTAACCGCCAGCTCACGCTCTGACATCAGGCGCTGACCGGGCTGTAATTCTCCCCGGTAAATCATGTCCCGCAATTGTTCAAAAATCTGGTCCGAAATTTTGTAGTGTCGAATTGGTTTCAGCATTATATTAATCTTTATGGTTTTATTAATAAATAGCGTTTCCTGTCTTAATTACACCAGTAATTCAAAAAAGAAAAAATACGGCTTTATTCGTGGTATTACCATAAAACCAATTTGCAATCAATAATATAATTATAAAAATCCGAACCTGTGTTTAAAATGATTCCTTATACCCCGAATTTTAAAAAAAATATTGACAGATATTCACGCATATATTAGCTGTGTACGAGTCGTTTAGACTGGTTTAATAACCATACCAGTAAGATGATCTAAATCAAACAATGCTATTATAAAAAATAATTCTGCAGACAGGAATCCCTCGTGCCCAAAAGTGGAAACACCCTTACTTAACCAGTAATTCAGGTTTAACAAGT
>JAIPDT010000029.1 GCA_021737545.1 Desulfobacteraceae bacterium | reverse complement strand
ACTTTTTCCACGTCCCTGAGCTGAGAGAGCGGATAATGCACGAGTTCTTCGGCCATGATAAGGTTTTGGTCCGAAAATACGGGACGTCCGTCAAGAAACAGGGTGTGTTGCCCCCGGGATTCGTAAATTTCGATTCTGCCGTACCTGGATTCTTCGTAGTGCATCAGGTTGCCTGCATGCTGCTGAAGGGATACCTTCTCCAGGCCAAGAGCTGCTGTAAGAACCGCCAGTGCAATTGCGGCGGATGTCAGTATGCGGCCATAAAGACGTTTGTCCGGAAAAAGCAGAATAAAGGCAGATACCACAAGGATCGCGTTTATGATAAACATGGCCTGAAGAGGTGTTGCAATAAATACCAGGACAAAGGAAAAAAAGGCCCCGCCGCACACGTCGCCGATATTGTCGGCAATATAGACTTTGGTGCCTGAAAATTCCGGATCAAGCATGCGGCCGCAAAACAGACTGTAAGGGAGCAGAAATCCCAGAAGCAGGCAATAGGGAGCGATTATGCACAGAATATATCCAAAAGTGGCGTAAAACCCTGCCGCACTTCCGTGGACAAATAGAATATCTCTTGCAGTACGGGCAGCCAGCAGGGTGAGGGGAGCAAGAGCTGCAAGCAGCATGGACAGCAATGCCAGACGAAAACGGTTGGGGGGAAAAAACCGACGTTCTGCTGCATGCGCCGCCCACGTCCCGGCACCGCCGAATACCAGCCAGGAAAACATAATCAGGGCGATGACAAACTCGTTGCCCTCGAATTGCGCCAGAAATTCCCGAATGATAAGCAGCTGGCCCGCCACCGAGGCAATGCCGGTGACGATGACCAGCTGAAGGAGCCTGGCACTATCAGGCTTTTTCTTCAAAATACTGGACCTGATAGGTAAAAACCCGGATATCGCCCTTTTTCCATTCCTCGGGAGCAAGCCCCGCCTTCATGCACAATTGCCGGAGAAAGGACTTCTTGTCCGGCAATTGTTTCCAAACCTGGGGCAGAAATGTTGAGGAGTGAGCTCCTTTTCTTATTATTAGCCCGTCCACATTTGGCCGGATACTGTCGAGCAGGTCCTGCGCATCTTTGTATTCAAGGGGCTTGGGTTCTGTCAGTACGCTGACCTCGATCTGAATGCGTGAGAATTCCTCCTTGGAAAGCGGGGCAAACCTGGGGTCGTTAAATGCGGCGTTTACGGCGTTGTCTTTCACCCCTTCTATGAGCGGTTTTTCAGGCATCAGGTTTCCGATGCATCCGCGGAGTTGGCCGTTCAGATTCAGGGTTACAAAAGTGCCCTGCATGGACTGGAAAACAGGGTCGTCTGTCATGGACTTGAGATCCCCGGATGTTTCGTAGGAAACGCCCAGACGCTCGGCAATGCTTTTTCTGGCAGCCTCCAGAAGTATTTCGCCCTTTTGGTTGCTGATCTTTTGTTTTTCTGTGTCTTGTTTGTTCATTTTCTTTTCTCCGTAAAAAGCAATTGTTGCATATCCAACCACTTTGTCGCGTTTTCCTGCTGTATCGCCGCTGTTTGCGTAATGAATCAGCCGCGGATTCCAGTTTCTGCTTTTGGCAAGTTCCATTAGCACCAGGAGCGGCAAATGGCCGCAGGCGCGCTTCGGATCTGCGGAAAGCGCTTCAGCCTGCAGATTTTCAATAATTTTTATTGTTTTTTTGTCCCTGGACACCGCCTTTTCATAAGGCAGATAGTGCGAAAGGTCGGTGCTTACAATTACAAGTGTGTTTTGATCCGGAATCGTTTCCACCGCTGAAATGCAGGATTGGAGATTGTCTCCGCTGCCCAGCACAATGGGAATAATTTTAAAATCGTCAAGCCAGACCTGCAGAAAAGGCAGGATCACTTCCACTGCGTGCTCCCGGGCATCAGAAGCCGGGATGGTGCGGAAATATTTGTATTTTTCTTTTAGCTTATCAGCATCCGGATGGATACCCACCCTGCCCAGCGGGGTCTGGTAACTCTTTGCATCCGTAATGGCTCCGCCGGAAAAACCCACCCGGTGATCCGGGGCCATGATGATGATTTTGGTAAAATCTTCATCTTTTAATATGGGTGCTGCATGAGCTGCAGTTAATCCCGAGTAGATATATCCGGCATGAGGCATTACCAGAGCCTTAACAGGCTGCTCGGTTTTGGCTTCGGTCAGGTTCTTTTCAGCCTGCCGGGTCAGGTCTGTTATCATTTCCTTGAGCCGGGCAGGGTCATCAGGATAAAATTGTCCGGCAGCAACGGGTTTTCGAACACTGTCGGCCAAAACCCCTGAATCCGGGGCAAGCACAAGGCAGATGCCGATCAATGCAAATAGTATAAGGATGTATTTATCCTGCAGTTTCATGGTATCCGGGCAAAATATTGCAGTTTTCCGATTTTCATGTAAAAAAATTACATTGACTCACTTGGGCTGTCAAATATAAACAAAAGAGTGATCTGTGAAGGGTGAGCAGTGAACGGAAAAAGGAAAAAAGGATGCAGTTTTTATGATTGTGATAGGGATAAGTGATGCTCATGATGAAATCGGAGGGATTGACCGGATGGGTGATGTGCTGCGGAGGGCGGACCTTGTTTTGCTCACAGGGGATCTTACACATTTCGGGCATTCTTCTCAGGCGGCGCGGGTGGTGGAGGCGGTCCGGAGATACGCCGGGTGTGTGCTTGCTGTGCCGGGCAACTGCGATCATTTGGATGTAAATACCTGGCTGAAACAGGAAGATATAAACCTGCACACGGGAGCTCGTATTATCGGGGATTTTTGGTTTGCAGGTCTTGGCGGCTCTATAACCACGCCTTTTCAAACGCCCTTTGAATACTCGGAAGACCGCGCCCGGCAATTTATATCCGAGGCGGCAGCAGGTCTGCCTGAAGATACCCCCTTTGTTTTGGTAAGTCATCAGCCGCCTGCAGATACTTCCTGCGACAGGCTTAGCAATGGAAAATCTGCTGGCAGCACAGCCGTACGGGAATTTATTGAAACCAGACAGCCCCTGGTATGCTTTACAGGCCACATTCATGAATCAGTGGGCACGGATCAAATAGGCAGGACAAAAATTATCAATCCGGGACAGTCAAGACACGGTCGTTATGCATATGCAGAAATAACCGACCAAGAAGCATTAGTGGAACTTCGTTCGGTTTAACACGGCCGGGGGCGGATGGTTTTTTAGCTTGAAGGCCCCGGCAGGTCGATGGTGGCGCATGAATTGCCCGATCCTGCTGATTATATCTTTGACTGGCCTATTGAGAACAATACAACCGCAACAATTGCAAATCCAATGGCTATTATCTGATAAATGTTAACAGATTCTTTTAGCCATAAAATGCCTATCACTATGGTTGTTGTAATAATTGAGAGCACGGCATAGAGGATATAATGAGTAACCCCGCATCTTGTGTACAAAAGATTGAAGCCGAGATATGTAAAGAACAGTCCGATACCGCTTAAAAGAGCGGCTTTCCAGTTGCCTTCTATTGTGCTTTTAACATCGAGTGCGCCTATCATCGGTGCAAATATAAAAGCAAGAATAACTGCAACCATGGCCGAGATGCCGACAAAAAAAACTCCATTCTTCACGCCCACAGAGTTCCTCTGGCCCAATGCAAACATGGCGTTGCCGAAAGCCGCGGTTGATGCAAAAAGTATTGCAAGTATTACTTTCATATTGCTTCCTGTCACATAATAGAAGGTATTAACATTACAATTTTGGGAAAGATAATTAGAATTATCAATACTATAAGATCACAAATCAGAAACGGAAAGGCTGCGGCGATTATGTTGATCATTTTTGTATCGCCGGGCATCGATCCTTTCATCACGAATAGCAAAATACCGAATGGCGGTGTGGACATCGCCATTTCCAGATTAAGCAACATCAAAATGGCAAACCAGATAGGATCAAAGCCGAGGGTATTGATGACCGGCATATAAATGGGGATAGTTATCATCATCATGGAGACCTGTTCCATAAATGTCCCCAGTATCAGAATGATCAACATCATGCCAATCAACACAAGATAACGGTTTACATCCATGTTGGCTACAAATCCGACCAGTTCGGTTGTTGCGCCTGAAAATGCAAGAATGGCACTGTAAGTTTTGGATGCGGCGATAATCATGAAGATCATTACAGTTATATGTAAGGTCCCTCTTAAGGATTGTTTCAGCACTTCCAGGTTAAGTCTCCGATATGCAGCAGCCAATATCATCGCTCCGATTACCCCTGTTGCCGCTGCCTCGCTCGGAGTGGCGATTCCCAGAAAAATCACACCCAGGACCATTAAGAAAATAACAATTAACGGTGCCAGGTATTTGGCAAGATCATTTAGTTTTTCAGACCAGCTGATATGGGAAATATCATAGGCAGGTGCAATATCAGGGTTTAATCGGCATCTTAGTAAAACATATGCAGCATATAACAAAGCAAGCATCAATCCTGGTAAAGCTCCGCCCATCAATACCTTTGCTACCGAAATCTGCGCCAGGCTTGCGTATACGATGGCCAGGGTACTTGGCGGAATCAGCATCGCCAGTCCTCCGACACCGACTATCGGTCCTAAAATCATGGCATCCTTGTAACCTCGGTGTCTCATTTCGGGCACCATGATTTCGCCCAGCATTGCGGTATTGGCGATGGTGGAACCGGTCAGGGTTGAAAACAGCGCTCCCCCGCTTATGACCGAGAGGCTGAGGCGCCCCGGTATTTTACCGATAAATTTGTCCAATACATTCAGTGTGGTTTGGGCAATTCCCGTATGCAACAGCAACTCTCCCATCAGCACAAACAGAGGTACCGGTGCGATGGAAAAGGTCGTCAGAGATGAAAATATCTGTTGAACAGCCTGGCTCACACCATCGATGCCTCCCATTACGATATAAGCACCGATAAAGTTAATCAGAAAGAAGGCAAAGGCTATGGGAAGACCCATAGCCAGAAATAGAATGAGCCCGCCTATCAGCAATAATATTATGAGCCAGATTTCCATATGAAATCTTTCGTTAATGTGCGGTCTGAAAAATTAATCGAAAAAGGGAATTAACTTATTTGTTCTCTTTTTTTTGAACTTTTCGCCATGCATTTCGGATAAATTGCAGGCACAAAGTAGCCCCTCCAAGAGGAATAATTAAAAAAATCAAAAATTTTGGTGTACTCGTGGCCTTAACGTCCATAATTCCGCGTTCGAACAGGTCAATGGTGAACACTGTGCCGAAATACGAAATGATCAGGGCTACCGCACACCCCAGAACATCGTTAAATATTTCCAGTATGGATTGTACCTTTCCCGGGAAAAAGCCGAGTATTGTATCTATTCGGATGTGTCCGTGCAGCCGTAATAACCAGGCCGCTCCCAGGAAGGTGATCCATAACAATCCATATTCAGTATACTGCAAAATCCAGATAGGAGGAGGGATCATAAGATATCGCAGGATAACTGAATACGTAATCAATAGCGTGATTGCCAGCAGCAGTAACCCGGCTAGAATCGCCATCAAGTCCAACAAGGTGTCGAAGGGATTTTTCTTTTGTTTGTCAACACCCATGTGATGCCCTCTGTTTTTTTGCATAAACAGCGGGCTGCGAATTATTCGCAGCCCGCTGAGCCGGCGCGAAGCGCCTGCGCTGTTAACCAATAATAAGAGTATACAGAATACCCTCTGAACTCAAAAATATTGAAACTAAAACTATTCGGAGACAGACAACAGCTTTCTTAGCTGAGAAGTATATTCCGATTCCATCTTCAATTGACCTTTCCATCCGGAAGAATATGCCATGTCCAGGTACTTTTCCCTCTCTTCCGGCGAAAACTTGATGAACTCCAAACCTGCCTTCTTGAGGCGTTTACGTTCCTTCTCCATTTTTTCATAAGACCGGGCATCGATCTTTTCTGCCTGTTCAAGGAGCACTTTTTTAATTGCCAGCCTCAGATGATTGGGCAATTTATCCCATGTGTCGGCGTTTACCAGGATCGGATGTACCACCTTATAGAACGGAGGGCCTACAGCGTATTCGGTCACTTCCTGCCAACCCCAGGGGCGAATACTGTGAAGAGGCCACATGTAACCGTCCACAACGCCCCTTTCCAAGGCCTGATAAACCTCTCCTGGTGCGATGTTAACAGGAGTGGCGCCCAGCGCCTTGATGAAATCTACATACATAGCGGAAGTCCGGATTCTCATACCCTTTATATCATCAAGAGACGTTATTTCTTTTAAGGAAAACAATTGAAACTGAATTTCACTTCCAAGTCGTCCCAGATAAGCGGCATTCAATTTTTCCCGATGGATTTTATTAAATATACAATCCGCACCAATAATTTTTTCTTCAAAGGAATTTAACTCGGAAAGTTTGCCTGCATTGGCAGCCGGCGCAGTTCCGACATAGTAGGCTGCAGTTCCGAACAGCATATCGATGGTTCCCTGCTTCAGGCCTTCAGGCTGATCTCTGGTAGGCATTACCTCCGGGCCGCCGATATAGTTGATCTTTAATTCCCCGGGATATTTTTTGGCGACATGCTCATTTACTGCTTTAATAAACGGAATGTAATCGTCTGCAACCTCAACCGCATTTTTGGGCCAGGCACTGACGGCTTTCAGGGTGTATTGCTCGGCAACAGCCTGACTGGTAAACAAGCTTATAATACTGAAGCAAATAAAAAAAGTTACTGTACTGAAACATAGTTTTTTAATAACTTGTTTTTTCATATAAACCCCTCCTTCTAAGATTTAATTAATACCCCTTTTAATAGAGGTCGTTAATGCCAACGATGATTTTTTTCCGAATGCTTGTTTACTTGTACCCCAGTATAACTTCCGTTGTCAATATTGATTTTTTCTCTTTGTTTGACAAGGAGGATTGCTAAACATTGCTTTTTCCGTATACAAGATATAAAATAAACAAAACCGGGGCAACCCCATAGAATTATTTTTCCACTTAAACCGGGGGGCATTGAAGATGAAAAAGTTTTTGTTTCTCACAAAACTGTTTGTAACGATATTTTCTGTACAGTTACTAATCAATGCCGGAGGCATATTTGCTTCGGATCAGGGCCCGGAGGACATCAGGTCCCAAGCAGAGAAAAAAGCTGAAGAAATTCGAAAAAATGCAGACGCTTTTTTTAAAGAAGGCGGCATTGAGGATCTGGAAAAGGTAATCAAACTTTACGAAAAATTGCTGGCAAAGGATCCCGACAGTTTCCCCGATAACTGGAAAATGGCGAGAGGATGCTGGTTTTATGCAGATCTGGCCAAAAGACTCAAAATCTCCGGTTGGAAGGATATCTGTAAAGAGTATGGCAAAAAGGGAATGAAATATGCAAAAGAAGCCATTGAACTCGAACCCGACAAACCTCACGGCTATTACTATTACGGTCTGTGCGCCGGCAGCTATTCAGACGGGGTCGGCCTGTTTACCGCACTCGGGGAGGGATTAAAGGACAAGGTCCTGAAAAATCTTGAAAAAGCCTATGAGATTGACAAGTATTTTGCAAAAGGCGGCCCGATAATAGCCTTAGGGCGGTTCTGGCAGGTTGTGCCCTGGCCGTATAATGACAAGGACAAGGCCTTGCAATATTACCGGGAATACCGGCAGCAAACCGGCTTTTCTGACAGCTCGGCAGCCGCCCGCGTTTATGTGTGGATGGCTGAAATCTTAATGGACCGGTGGGACAGCGAGTCGGAAAAAGAAGCTTGCCGGCTTTTGGAAAAAGCGGTTAATCTCGCTGAAGATCCATACTGGAAAAATCAAGCCCGCGAACTTCTCGAAGAATTTTGAGCCATAGGATCAAAAGATCCTCATGTTTGTGCCTGTTTTTTAATTTGCAGTCTGATTCTGCTTCTGCCCCTGCTGGTCGGATTTGGGCTTTTTTTTCTTCCAGCAGGTCCGGTCGGTACGTGCTAATGCACACAGCCGCGGGTTATTGTATTCCTTGCAGTTTAACGGGTTATATAAGGGGCATTCCGGTGTATTCAAACTCATATTTAGCTGCCTTTTTGTAGATTTTTTCTTTATATAACACAAGTAGCCTTTTTCCGCAAGTCCTGATCTGTTCCATAGAGAATATCTTTGACAATCCTGAAGCATGATGCCATGTTACAAGGTTTATAATGGTTTAAGCTGCCGGGGGCTTTAATTTGATACAAAGTAAATAAATTCTTTTGTCTCTGCCCTGGAAAAACCTTTTAACAAACACATTCTTCATGACTGAACAAACACCGAAAAATGAACTTGTTGATATAAGCGCTTCGATGTGCGAGCTTTTAAGCCGGGCGGAAAGCGAAATTCCCGAGGCATCCGGAGACCTGTTTATCGAGTGGCGAAGCTCTTGTATGCGCTGTAAGCAGCGTCTGGATTACGATTTGCTGAATACCGGTGTGGTGGGAACCATCAAGTCCGGAAAATCAACCTTTATAAATTCGCTTTTTGGGGGAGATTATTTAAAACGCGGCGCAGGAGTCATCACTTCTATTGTGACGCGGGTCAAACGCTCCGACCGGCTCCGGGCTTTGCTGACTTTCAAGTCATGGGAGGAGATAAACGCTGAGATCAGGCAGGCGTTGACAATGTTCGCCTCAAGCAGATGGCGTACATCTGCAGAGCCCTTTGATATAAGAAGGGATTCCGACAGAGAGGAACTGAGTCGGGCCCTGCAAAGCCTGGAGTCCAGACACCTTTTGAATCATGATACCAGAAGCTTTGGCAGCGCTGTATTAAGCGCCTGTTTAAAGGGGTATCCGGCGGTTAAGGATTTCGTGTCCGATCAGCCTGAAACAGTCGCATTTGCAGGGGACAGATTTTACAAACATCACGATTTCGCAGGAAGTGAAGAACTGGCTGTTTTTTTAAAAGATCTCTGCCTGGAGATAGATTCCGGGAACCTCGCCGGAAATATCGAGGTTGCAGACTGCCAGGGAAGCGATTCCCCCAACCCACTGCATCTTGCAATGATCCAGGACTATCTGCGCGGTTCGGACCTGATCATTTACCTGATTTCCAGTCGCAGCGGCATTCGTCAGGCGGATTTGAACTTCATGTCCATGATAAAACAGATGGGGGGAATGGAAAATGTAGTATTCGTTGTAAATTTTGATTTCAACGAGCATGAAAGCAAAGCGGATCTGGAGCGGGTGGCGGATAAGATACGAGAAGATCTTTCCCTTATCACGGATTCTTCTGCGGTGTATACTTTTTCGTCTCTTTATGCGCTTTTCCGGTCGATTGGCGACCGACTGCCGGAAAAAGACCGGGCGCGTTTGTCCCAGTGGGAGGCCGAAGCCGAAATGGCGGAATTCTCTGAAAAGGAAAAGAAGCGCTTTGAATCCGATTTCAAGCTTATGATTACAGAGCAGCGCTACAGCCTTCTGCTGTATAATCAGCTGCAACGTCTGCGTGCCACCGCTGCTGATTTCAAACGCTGGCTTACGTTGAACCGGGATATTTTTTCCGCTGATTCAGATGACACCGGCAGTCTTATAAAGCGTATCAAACAGCAGCAGAAAAATGTCGAAAAAATTCGCTCCATGGTAAACAGCACCCTTTCCGGTGCATCCCAGCAGCTGAAAAAGGAGATTAAATCCGCGGCGGACCGATTTTTCGACATCAAGCACGGCGAGGTGGTCCCGGGTATTATGGATTTTATTTCCGGCTACAATATATCCTATGACCGGTACCAAAAGGCAGTTTCTGAAAACGGATTTGCAGATACTCTTTTTGCGGTTTTCCAGGATTTCAGGGAGCAGCTCGACCGGTATATGGCCGAAACCGTAAATCCGAAGCTTTTCCGATTTGCCAGGGAAAACGAGGAATATATCCGGGATTATATTACATCCGTTGCCGGCCCCTATGAAACCATGACAAAAAAAGCGCTGGAGGAGTTCCGGGAAGACTCGCACGGAGGCGGCGGGGAAGGCCAAAGCCGGGGAAAGGATGCTCAGAGTCCACCGATTTCCCTGGACACGGTTAAAAAGACATACGAAATAGAAATACCCGATGCAGCCGCCACCCTTGCATACAGCAGTGGAATAAAAACCGAGGCGTTTATGAAGCTCGGGTTCTACAGGTTTCTGTTCGGCGTCAAAAAACTGGCCGGGAGGAAAAACAGCAATACCGGCGCGGATATTTCCGCGCTTAGAAGCGCAGTGGCCAGGATGAAGCGGGAAACCGAGGCGACCATTATTTTTCATTTCAAAAATTACCGTGAAAATATAAAATTTCAATACCTGTTCCGGATTGTTGATTCGGTGGCCGCGGAAGCAAACGACTGGCTCATCCACAGGTTCCGGACTTATTCCACGGATTTTGCAAGGCTCAGAGAGATTACAGACAGGGATCAGGAAGACAGGGAAAAGGTTATAGAAAGCATTGATGCTGTTCTGTCCGATTTGGGCGAATTGGACTCACGGTTGGAAAGACTGCATACCGAGCTTGCCCCAAGAGGCTGATCATCGGCATTTTATGGAGTTTTTAGGCAACCTTTGAGTGCGTGGAGGCTGAAATGGCGGAAAAAAAGACACGCCTTGCGGCGGTAGCCAATGAAAAAGGCGGAGTGGGAAAGACGGCTTTAGTGATTAACCTGGGGGCTGCATTGGCAAAAAAGGGAAAGCGGGTGCTGATCGTGGACATGGATCCCCAGCATAATGCCGGCAGCGGCCTGGGAGTTGAACTCGACGACGATTCGATCAGCGTATATGACCTGATAGCTGACCCTGAAAGCCATAATGCCGCAGATGCTGTGCGTGCGACCCGGTGGAAGGGTTTGGAACTTCTGCCCTCACACATCGATCTTTCAGGGGCGGAAGTGGAGCTTGTCGACAAAAAGGGCAGGGAAGAGCGGTTAAAGGCCGCCGTCAGCGGGCTGGCAAAAGATTATGACGTTGTTTTAATGGATACACCGCCGAGCCTTTCGCTTTTGACCGTAAACGTGTTTGCCGCCTGCAGGGAGGTCCTTGTTCCCTGCCAAACCCAGCCATACGCTTTCAGAGCCCTGGAAGACCTTTTTGACACAGTGGCGGCAGTCTCGGAGGAGATCAACCCGGACCTGCGGGTTTCCGGTCTTGTAGCTACTTTCTATGACCGACGAACCCGGGTCAGCAGAACAATTTTCGAACGACTGAAGTCAGACGAGCGCTACCGGAACCTGCTCTATGATACTGTGATCAGAAGCAACACCACCATTGCCGACAGCAGCGAAGCCGGTAAGCCCGTGGTTTTCTGCCGCAGCACAAGCAACGGGGCCCGTGATTTCACGGCATTGGCAGAAGAATTTATGCAAAATGCTCCCTTATAATAGCTCCGGACCTTACTTGCCGAGATACTCTGCAGCCCTTTTATACACTTCTTCGCAGGTAGCATAGGCAAACCCCCGACGCCTGAGGTGATCGTAGACCTTTTTTTTAAGCCCGAGCCACTCGATTCCGGCCCATTGCTCCAGCCTGGGCAATACAGCCCGCCATGCAGGCTCGGCCTCATGAAATCCGGATAACATCCGCTCTATTATATCTTCTGATACGCCTTTTTGTTTAAGTTCGCGACGAAGGGCGAACTCTCCGCGGGGTCGGTTCCGGGTTCTGTTATCAATCCAGATGCGGGCGAATTCTTCATCATTTATATAGCGATATTGTTCAAGCCTGCTTATGGCTTCAAAAACTGCGGTCTCTGAAAATCCCTTTTTCTCCAGATATTCTATGACCTCCCGCCTGCTTCGCGGCCTGTACTTCAGATAGTGAAGAGACCTGGCAAACGCGTCTTCACTTTCATCCCTGCAGATGCGGCCGTTCATACTTCTTTCCGGGAAGAATCGGTAAGAGGGGGTTCATTCTGGGGCATTTCCTCCTCAGAGCCGGCATGACCGTAAGATTCACTAATGGGGGAGGAAAGTCCGTCGTATAAGGATTGATCGGGCTTTATATTGGCAAGCTCATTTAGCGCCCTTCGAATTTCCCTGGCGCCTTCGGTATAAATCCGGTGAATGTTTTCGTATTCCTGACGAACCGGACGCAGGGAATAGCGACCGCCTGTTTTTTGTAAATAGCGGTAAGCAACCGGACTGACTACCTGCCATATATCTTGTCGGGTCTGATTCTCCAGGGGGATCATTTTGTCGATGTTTTTTAAGGCTTTGCGGCAAAACAGCCTGACAAGAAAATGCATGGGGCCGAAGAACCAGAAAAGCAAAAATACCAGAAAAATCGCGATGCCTGCTGAAATCGTCAGAGGATCGGCAGATGAGCCCAAAAATCCGGCTGTTGTTCCTATAAATACACCTGCTCCGGCGCATACAAGGCCGAGAACTGCCCCTGTCAAACCGAGTTTTGATCTTAATCTCCTAAGTTTGCTGCGATGGGCCACAAGCGCTTCCAAAAGCTGATCGAGACGTTCGGAATGGGTCTCAATAAAGGTGGCCAGATTGTCAAGCCGTCTGCGGGGAGCGTCGAGAATCCCTTGTTCGAGCTTTTTTCTCTGATTTTGCAACAGATAGAGAAACATCCGGGAGTCTGACTCAAGCTTTTGAGGCTCCTGGTTTCCGGCCGCCCTTGAGGAATAGGTCAAATAAATCATCGGGATGTCTTTTCTGCCCGTTATCTGGGACAGATTCCAGCAAAGTGTGCCGTAGACCTGGAGCAGGTCAGTTAATGAGGAACACTCGTCGATCCTGTTTAGCACGAAAAGCACCCGGTCTTCGAAAGTGCGCGCCGAGATCGTCTCGCGCAGGCTGGTGTGTGCTTCTCTTACGGTTCCGGCCTTGTGCGGGTCAAACAGTACAAGCACCAGGTCGGCTAGCTGCGCCATATCTCCGATTACATCCTGATAGTCGTAGCCCCTGTCACGTTCGGTAATCGAATCAAGCATGCCCGGCGTGTCTATCAGGGCAAGGTTGCGCAGAAACGGCGAGTTAACCTTTTTTAAGCGAAAATGCGAGGCAAACCTGTGGCCGTGTTTTTTCAGGATTTCAAAAGGATAGTCAGGGTCGTTTAAAAGATATTTCCCGTCTCTTTCCTCTGTAACCCTTATTTTTCCCTCGTCAGAGGCATTGTCATCCCACGTGATCACTGTAAAAGAATCGTCTGTGGGCGCCTGGCCGATTGCCTGGATGTCTGCCCCCAAAAATTCATTTATCAGAGTGGATTTGCCTGAAGAGTAATTGCCCACCACCAGTACCAGAGGGCGCCATTTGATGGTGCTTTCAAGCGAAACATCGGCATATCCGTATTTGAGCGCAACAGGTGAAAGATGGTCTCTGACCATTTCCACCATTTCCATGCGCAGGGAGTTGATATAGTTTTCCCGATACATTTTTTATCCTGTTTCCTTTACCGATCCGTTTATACTTATCAGCAAAATGTTTCCGGGTCAAGCATGCGCAGATCGTTGGAAGTCAGGGTTAAAACCCTTGAAAAATGAATATTTTCCGGTTAGTATAAAAGAATTCACCTTAATGGCAGGGGTTTTGTGTAATGGGCCGCGAGATGACCACAAAACAGATAGTTTTTATTATTCGGCTGCTGGTGATTATTTATATTGCCTGTGTGATTATTTTCACGCCTGCCGGGGCTGCTTCCCGTTATCCGGGATACGGAATTATAACATTTTACTTTTTTGCCAACCTTGTAATGGCACTGCTTCCTCAACGATATTTTAAAAACAGCCTTACATTCTTTTTTTTTGTTTTTCTGGACACCATTTTAATCCTGGGTGTGATTTATACAACCGGCCTTGCGGGAAGCGACCTGTACCTTGTCTACTTTCTGATCATTTGTCTGGCAAGTCTGGCTGGGCAATTCCGCTATCTCATGATCAATGTGATGATTTTTTGCGGGCTTTATAGTTGGTTTTTGTATGAGAACAATTATTTTTCAGGAGAAGCGGCGGCCGGTTACCTGCTGCGCCCGCTTTTTATAATAGCTGTGGCTCTTTTTTACGGATTTATCGTTTCAGCCGCCCTGCGTGACAAAGAACGCAGTATTTCCGGACAACAGGAGCAACAGGACCATTCCAGGCGGCTTATTAAGTCCTCTGACGTATTCGTTTACACCGTGGGGCTTTTCGGAGAATACCTGTCTGCCAATCCCAAATTATATGAGAGCTACGGGTTTAATGACGAGGTCTCCATGCTGGGCCTGCCCTTTTCCGGTTTCCATGAGCCGGGTGAGACCGCCGGGTTTCAGAGCAGGGTGGATGAAGTATTTGCCCATGGAAAACCGGTTCAGTATGAATCCTTTGATTCCCGGCTGGACCAGTGGCTTTCCCATACACTGAGCCCGATTTTCGATCAGGCTAAAGACCGGGTCTTTGCGGTGGGGGTGGTTTCCAAAGATATTACGGATCGTGTAAAAAAGGAGGAGGAACTCAGACGGGCCTATGAAAAACTTCGCGAAACAAGAGATCAGCTCATACAGAAAGACAAGATGGCCGCCCTGGGACGTCTTGCTTCAGGAGTTGCCCATGAAATCAGAAATCCGCTGGAAATTATCTCAATGGGCGTTGATTACCTGGAAAACATTATCCAGCGAGACAACCATTCAGCAAACAAGTCTTTAGAAAAGATTTACAGCGCCATAGACCGGGCAAACGCGATAATTGAGGATGTACTTAAATTTTCAAGAAAAACGGAATTCGAGATAGAATCTGTGGATCTCTGCGCCTTGACCGATGAAGTTCTTTTCCTTGCCGAGCACTCGATTCAAAAAACCGGGGTGCAGGCATTCAAAGAGTATCAAAGCGATACCGTTAAAGTGGCCGGCGGCAGAAATATGCTTAGCCAGGTGCTGTTGAATCTGGTAAACAATGCGATTGACGCAATGGAAGAAACAGAAATAAAAAAGCTGAGCATAAGGATTTATACAAAGAAAGTAACCGAGGTGGGTTATAAAACCGGTTACAGACGGGCGGATTATTTCAAAATGAATGACGAAATGGCGGTGGTTGAGATTGCAGATACCGGCAAGGGAATCGCGGAAGAGGTACTTTTAAAGATTTTCGAGCCGTTTTTTACAACCAAGGCGGCAGGGGAAGGCACAGGCTTGGGGCTAAGCCTTGCCCACATGATAATGGACCGCATGATGGGCACCATCGATGTTACCAGCAGGCTGAATGCCGGCACCATATTTTATGTTAAACTGCAGCCCGAATCAAAAATCGAGATGATAAAAGAGGCCGAGTATGACGAATTATAAAAAAAAGGTGCTTGTCATTGACGACGAGGAGGATTTCTGTTTTTTTGTCCGTGAAAACCTGCTTAATTCCGGAAGGTTTAACGTTGTTATAGCAACCACCGGTAAAAGGGGGGTCGAACTGGCGGAAACGGAGATGCCGGATATCGTACTTTTGGACATGGTGATGCCGGATATGTCCGGGGAAACCGTGCTTGAACAGTTAAGAGAAAATCCGGGCACTAAAGCCATACCTGTTATTTTTCTTACTGCTCTGGTGACCCGCCAGGATACTGGCAAATACGCATTTAAAAAAATAGGCAGTTCCAATTTTATTGCCAAGCCGGTGCGCACCAAAGAGCTGATTGCCTCAATTGATAAGGTTCTGACCTCGGGCGGCGAGTGATATGTCCAAAAAATTATTGTTTATAAAAAGCTGCATTGTAGTTGTTTTTTTTATACTCGTAGCGGGTTTGCCATACGCGGCAACTGTTACCGATCATGACGGAAGGCGGGTAAACGTGCCGGACAATCCCCGGCGGGTAATAAGCCTGGCTCCAAGTATTACAGAGATAGTTTTTGCTGTGGGCCGTGGTGACCGGCTGGTCGCTGCGACCATGTACAGTAATTATCCCGGGGCTGCAAAGCAGGTCACCTCAGTGGGAAGCTACGTAAATCTTGATATAGAAAAAATCGTTTCCCTTGATCCGGATCTTTGCATTGCAATAAAAGATGGTAACCCGATCAGTGTGATAAGAAGGCTCGAAGAGCTCGATATTCCGGTCTATGCAGTAGATCCCAGAGATCTTGACTCTGTTATGGCAAGCCTTGAAGATATAGGCTCGCTGCTGGGAGCCGACAAACAGGCCGGCAAAGTGATTGCGAATATGAAAGAGCGCATGGCGGATGTGCAGGAAAGAATCTCAAAGATATCCCACCGTCCCCGGGTTTTTTTTCAGATTGGGGTCTCTCCCATTGTATCTGCAGGTTCTGATACTTTTATTCATGAACTGATCCGCCGTGCGGGGGGCAAAAACCTTGCAGGCGGGCAGGCGGGTTATCCGAGGTTTTCCACCGAAGAAGTCCTGGCCATTTCCCCGGAGATAATTATCGTGACGTCAATGAATCGGCAGGATGCCTTTAATCGGGTTTTTGAAAAATGGAAGCAATGGAAGGATCTGCCTGCAGCCGCAAATGACCGTATCTATCTGGTGGACTCAGATCTTGTGGACCGGCCTTCACCCAGGCTGGTAAAGGGGCTTGAAAAACTCGCCCGGCTGATTCATCCGGAGTTGTTTAACAAAGATGAGCGGAATTGATATGAGCGGTGTTTTCACACGCATTTTTGGGGTTTCCTGCCTGATGTTAGTTCTGCTGGCAGTTTCCATGTTTTTCGGGCTGAGCATGGGCTCTTCAGGTGCCGGATTTCCCGATATAATAGAATCAATTACAAGTTTTTTTAAAGGCGAGGGCACCATGCACGCCATTATCTGGAAATTGCGCCTGCCGCGGGTGCTGCTTGCCGCGCTGGTGGGGGCCACTTTATCTCTGGGCGGTCTGGTATTCCAGGCTATATTGCGCAACCCTCTTGCTGAGCCATATATCCTTGGCATCTCGGGCGGATCCGCCATTGGCGCCATTGCCGGCATTCTTCTGGGACTGGCGCCTTTTCCCGGAGTGGGCCTGCTTGCCTTTGCAGGCGGAATTGCCACCTTGTTTATCGTGCTTGGCATTGCAGCAGGTCAGGCGGTGGCAAAAAAGGAGTCTCTCCTGCTTGCCGGGGTCATGGTAAACGCGTTTTGTTCGGCTGTAATCATGTTTCTCATATCTTTATCCACAGACGCCCGGCTTCAAAACATCATGTTCTGGCTCATGGGCGATCTTTCCTCAGGCGGTCTTTCGGAGGTACTTGTGCTTGCGGCATTTTTGCTGCCTTGTTTTATTGTGGTGTTCTGGATGGCCCACAGGATGAATCTGCTTTTAATGGGCGGTGAGATGGCCCAGTCCATGGGCGTAAATGTCCGCCTGGTAACGCTTTTGCTTTTGGTAATCACCTCGTTTATGATAAGCGCTACGGTAAGCCAGTGCGGTTTGATCGCTTTTGTAGGGCTTGTTATTCCACATTTGCTGCGTCTTTTGTTCGGATCGGATCACAGGGTGCTGGTGCCTGCCTGCATATTCGGAGGAGCGGGGTATCTTGTTCTCTGCGATCTGCTGGCCCGCGTTCTGCCACGCCAGGGCGAGATGCCCGCAGGTGTGATTACCGCCATGGTTGGCGCGCCCGTGTTTATCTATCTTTTGCGCAGAAGGGCGGGTTGATGACAGCGGCTGTCCACGCAGAAACCATATCAGCGGGATACGGGCAGGAGCCTGTGCTAAGGGAGGTTTCCTTCTCAGTACAAAGGGGAGAATGTTTTATTATAATAGGCCCGAACGGCTCGGGCAAGACAACCCTTATGAAGATTCTAACCGGACTGCACAGGGCAGATTCGGGAAGGATTTTTATAGACGGCAGTGAGGTGGGCGATTATAAAAGAAGCGAGCTTGCGCGGAAGATGGCATTTGTCCCCCAGCAGGTGCCGATGGATTTTCCGTTCCTGGTAAAAGACGTCGTGCTTTTCGGCAGAAGCCCGCACCTTGGCACATTCGGCCTGGAATCCGCCGGAGACAGAGCCCTTGCCAGGCGTGCCATGGAATTTACCGAGGTTGACAATCTGGCAGAACGGCGCATAGACCAGTTAAGCGGCGGTGAGCGCCAGCGGGTCTTTATTGCCAGGGCCATCTGCCAGGAGCCGGAAATAATGCTGCTCGACGAGCCCACGGCTGCACTCGACATAGCCCATCAGCTCAAGGTAATGGATCTGATGGAAAAAATGAAACTTGAAAAGCAAATTACCGTGGTAATGGTATCTCACGATGTAAATCTGGCTGCTATGTATTCAGACACCCTTTTGCTGATAAACCACGGAAGGATCGTTCAGGCCGGTCCTCCTGCAAAGGTGCTCACCTACGGAACTTTAGAGAAAGCATACGACTGCCCCCTTCTGGTTGACGAAAGTCCGCTTGGTTCCATGCCCAGAGTCACCCCTGTGCCGGGACGCTATATCAGGGAAGATCTCAAGAAGTTTGTCCGGTAAGTTTTTCCAGATTCTGCCTGGCAACATCCATGGAGGGATCGAGTTCCACAGCGAGTTTAAAATATGCAACAGCAGTGTCAATATCGCCGGTTTCCCTGTAATTGACCCCCAGGTTGGCGTAATCTATTGCAGAGGAAGGGTTTAGTTTGACCACCCGCGCAAAACTGTCAATTGCAGCCTCGTGTTCTTTTAGCTTGTAATGGCAGAATCCCGCCAGATTGTGGAGATCGGTGCGTTCATCATCATATGCCAGCCCAGATTTTGCGGCTTGCAAAGCCTTTTCATACGCGCCCGATTCCTTGTATGCCTGTCCCAGAAAGGAATATATGCTGGAAATATCCTGGGGGTGAGGGTTTAATTCCAGCGCGTTTTTAAAATACCTTGCAGCTTCCTCGTAGAGCCCTGATTCCAGCAGGACCTTGCCAAGGTAGAACTGGACATAGTATTTTTCAGGCAAAACCGCATCGATTTCCTTTAATTTTTCCATGGCGCGCTCTGGTTCGTATTTTTCCGCGGTCAGTTTGGCACAGAACATGTCGACACTTGCAGCCTCGGCACGTTCCCGGAACCCTGCTCCCGGAACCACGGAATAAAGTGCAGGTATGCCAAGGCCGGGATGGGTGGTGTCTATGCTTATGACCTCAAGGCCGATTCCGCTGAGCGATGCAATGCAACGTTCCACTTCAACCCTTATATTGGCATCCGAAAGATTCGGCAGCTCGTCTATGGCAACAAACCGGCCGGGCTCTGTGATAAAGCGGGCCTCGTCAATGGATGAGAATTTGGGCAGCCCGCTTGCCACGTAGTTTGATCCCGAGTTGAAATCCCCGGCAAGCTGGGCTGTTTCAGAAAGCGCCCTGGATAAAGCTTTTTGAGGGTCAGGGGCGGTGCCTGCGGTCCAAACGATTTCGCTTTGGTCGGGAAAAGTCTCGGGATCCCATGCCAGAACTCCAACTGTTGGTATCCCCGTGTCCAGGGTGAAATCGGAAATATATAATTGGATACCGTTTTCGCGGTACTTTGAAAGCATTTGTTTTACCATTTGGTCATCTGCGGAATCCGGGTCAATGCCCGGCACCCTGAGGCGATCCCTGCAGACTATGGCTGATACGTGTCTTTCAACCAATTCACAGATTCCCTGGCAGAGAGCTTCTTCCCTGCAGTTGCCCGCAGATGTCCCGTTAAACTCGTTTATTGCGAAAAACCATTCAAATGGAACCAGAACCGGCTCGCCTTTGCTCAGGTTAAACGCCTTGGCCCATTTGAATTCCATGTTCTCAAAAATCCTGCGAGCCGCATCCAGGTCTTCGGACTCGTCGTGTACGGATTTTGCAATGTCTGCAAAATCCATTGCCCGGTCTCCCATTTCCCTGTGCGTGCCTTTGATAAAATTCTCAGGGTTTTGTGCAAAACTGTAAAAGCTAAACCGCTCCACAAGCTCCATTACCGCGCTTGCTTCCGCCTGCTCTGCAGCGGCGCCTTTCCCCATCTGCTTGGCAGTGCCTGTAAGTTTTTTCGCATCATGGCCGCACACGCTGAAATAGACAGGAATATCGAGCCTGCCGTTGTCAATTCGCACGGTTTTTTCCAGGATATCAAGGCCGAGTGCATCAAACCTGTGCCTGGCTTCTTGCACGGTTTTGCCGGGCGTAACTATTTTGTCCTGATCTGCGGTATATTGTTTATATGCGTCGTTCAAAATCCATTCAGGATTCATGAGATCTCCATAATTCCTCAATTTTCAGGCTGATATACCATATAAGCCAGTGGTTTCGTAAACATAGCCAAGCCGCCCGGATCAGTCAAGGCCCAAATTTGCGTTAGGTATATATAGGCTGACTGCTTCCGCGCCGCACCCGTTATTTCTGAGGTTTATTGTGTCATCTGTGTCACACCAGTCAAACCTTGATTATTGACTTACGCGACTCCACCTAAGATGCCTACAACCATGCACAGAGGTTGCGGTCCTGAGGGGAGAAATTCACTTTAATTGAACAAAACTCTATTTAATTGAACAATATTCAGAAAAAAATCCTTTATTATAATATTTATTTTCTACTTGACACTACTTAAAATTAATGATTTTTACGTAATTAAAGTAAACAAAATCTGCTTTTTTCAATCAGTAGGAGGGAAAGTGAGGTTGACCCGCTTTTTAAAACATGATTTCGGAAAGAGCTTTCTTGTTGTCTTTTCTCTGATGTTTATGACAACGGCGCCATTTAATAACAGTACTGTCAGTGCTTCTGAACCCGTGGATGCGCATATCAAACTGCTTCCGCCGGTTTTTAATACAATTTCCAAAAACAAGAATACAGTCGCCCGAATACGTTTGCCAAAGGGGTATTCGGTTAATGCCATAGAAACTTCTTCCCTGCTGCTTGACGGAAAACTTTCTCCTGAGATGGTATGGATTCCGGGCAAGGGGCTTAATTTAAAACGGCATTTCCCGGGTTCCGGGTCGCACGGAAAATCCTGTATGGCCCTGTTTTCCCATGACAAGGTGCTTGATCTGCTTCATGAAAAGGGAATGTGCGGCTGTCTTTCAGATGAAGTTTCATTTATGCTTACCGGCAGACTCAAGGACGGGATATCGCTTGAAGGCGAGGCGGTTCTTGACAGGGTTTTATGGTTAAGCGTTTGTACCGATATTTCCTACCCCCTGGACGGGTCCATCATAAATGAACTGCAGCCGGAGTTCCGAGCCGGATTCCACTACGGCCTGTTTGAACTTAATCTTGATTCCTTTGAAGCACGACTCAATGGCTATGAAACAGGGTCTTCTTTTTCTTTAACCCAGGATCACGCATCTTATCAGCCTTCATCAGAGCTTCCAACCGGAGAGAACCGCCTGGATATATCAATCAATGACGTTTTCGGAAATTCCGGCAGTGCGGAGTCAGTTTTCAATGTAACTCCCTCGGCCTCTCCTTCAATTTATTACTTCACCATCGAGGGCGTGGACGGAATTTTCAAATCCCCGGGAGACGGAACCTACCGGCGCTGGTTGACCTATGCGGATCTGGGAATAAAAAGATCTGAAATAAATGCCCTTTATGTGGATAATGACGAAAACATCTATTTTTCGTTAAAGCACAAAAGTTTCGTGTACCGATCCGAAAGAGACGGAACAAAAACCCCAATATCCTGGAGCAGAATCCTGGGCATTCCTTTCAGATCGGATATTAACAGTATTTTTTATGACAATGATAGCGGAACTCTACATTTTTCTCTTTCTGGTGATTGTAGTATTTATAAATCTCAGGAAAACGGACATGAAACTTTTCTGTCCTGCAACAATATAGGAATGACAGAAGGCGACGTGGAAGGCCTCCACATTGACTCCTCTGAAAATATTCTGTTTAGCCCCGGAGATACGGATCTTGTATATAAATCCAGAGGGGACGGGACAGGCGATGAGTTTTTGTCATCAGAGGATTTGGGAATTCCCGGCTATATGATTGAATCGTTTGCAAGAATCCCGGATGAAACTTCGCCTGAAATAAAAATTACCGAGCCCCGTGACGGAAGCGTTCTCCGTACTATAAACCCGGATATCAGAATTGAATACAGTGATGCTGAAACCGGAATTGATAAGAATTCTTTCTCGGTCATAATAAACGGTGAAGACCGCACCGACATGTTCAAGGTTACAGAAACGGGTGCCGAATGCAAGTCGGCCTCCGGCCTGGCGGGAGGCTCCAATAAAATTTTTGCCAGCATTGGAGACAATGCCGGCAACACTGCAAGCGCCGTATCCGAATTCCGGATATCTACCCTGAGGGCAGTTCCCGGGGCAGAACCCGTTTCAGGACCAGCCCCTCTTACAGTGCATTTTACCACCAACGGCGAGGACCCGAACGGAACTGTTGAGGAATACCGATGGGATTTTGAGGGAGACGGACAATGGGATACATATGATACTGTGGCAAAAAATTATACTCATACCTATCAGTCGCCGGGGACATATAGTCCCACCCTTAAGGTCAGAAGCTCAACCGGTCGGGAGGCCACAAAAAGCATCGAAATTAAAGTGGAAAACAACCCTCCCACTGCAGAGGCCAATGTGGTGCCTTCAAACGGGGAAATTCCCCTGACAGTGAGCCTTGAAGGCTCGGCTACAGACCCGGACGGATCGATAGTTCGGTACGAATGGGACTTTGACGGTGACGGCATTTTTGACTGGTCTTCGGAAACCACGGGAAACACCACTCATACATACAGCGAGGAAGGGGTTTACC
>JAIPDT010000028.1 GCA_021737545.1 Desulfobacteraceae bacterium | reverse complement strand
ATTATCACGGAGCTGTCAAATACCCTGGATTTTGAAAAGGGCGGGGAGGTGGCGGAAAACCTGGATGCGCTGTATGCCTTTATTACCCGGGAATTGACCCGCTCAAACATGGAAAACGACCCCGCGCCCGTTGAAACGGCAATTGGAATATTGACCGAGCTGCACGAAGCCTGGTGCCAGGCAGCAGAAGCAGCAAAGAACGGCTCGGATCAAAATCAGGAGTCCGGCGATCAGAGCGCGGCGGAGTCCGGTCAGAACCGTTCCATCAGCGTGGCGCTTTGACAACAAAAGGCGCAAATACAATGCCGTCCGCCATGGAAGAAAATCTGCAAAAAGCCATCCGTTTATATAAATCGCTGCTGACCGGATACCAGCGGGTGGCGCAATGTCTGGAATCAAGGCGTATTGAGGCCATGTACGAATCCATGGCCTCGATGAACGAACTTATGGAGGAAATCGAAGCGGTTCGCCTGGCGCTTGAACAGGATCCTGCGCCTTTGGATATCAATGACGAGACAGTCGCCCGGCTTTTCTCCGAGCTCAACCGTCTTATGGCCGAGGCATCCGATGCAAACAAGTCCCTGGGGGAGAAAGCCCTGGCCGCCAGGGCAGTGCTTGCAGATGAAATCGAGCGCACGGGCAAAAACCGGGAAGCGGTTGAAGAATACGGCGGAAGGCGGGAGACCACCGGGGGCAGGCTCGATATCCCGTCCGTGTAAAGCAGGGAAAGCCGCAGGCGCCTGTTTACTTTGCCCCGGGTTTTTGCTACACAGACATCCATGAATGTAGACCAGTATCTTACCAATCTTCCGGAAAAAACGCCGGTGGCGGTCAACGTGCCCGTCATCGCCGGGGACGTGCTCAAGTGCGATGCCGTAGCCGTGCTTGAACAGCCGCCGGTGCTGGAAGTGCTGTTTCCCCCCGGGGTTTTGCCCGAGCCCGATCGCATTGACACGGCCGCGGACTGCTTGGTTTTTATCGAAACCGGCGAAATCGTAACCCTGATCTGCACGATTGAAGAAATACCGCTCAGCGATTTTATCCGGGTGACGGTGCGGGATGTGATCCAGCATGCGGAAAAACGGGAATTTTTCCGGGGCTCTGCAGCCCGTCTTTCAGTGTCATGGCGTAAAAAAGGCCCTTCGGGTCAGCGGAAAATGTCTTCTGCCAGGGGCGTGAACATAAGCTGCGGCGGAATGCTGATGATTTCAGATCAGGAACTGCGGAAAAAGGAAAAGCTTGCCGTGGAGATCCGTGTGCCAAAACCGGTTGAAAAAACCCTGAAACTTGACGCAATTGTTCTGCGCGTAAACCAGGTCAGGAAAAACAAGTGGCAGGTTGCGGTCAGGTTTACCAACATGGATTCCGAATCCTGCGACGATATCATGGCCTACTGCTTTGCAGAGCAGCGCCGTCTCCTGAGAGAGCAGGTAATAACCCGGGATCTTTAAACCGCTCCCATAATCTTATATTTCATACCACTTACCACTTACCACTTACCACTGATCACTGATCACTTACTCGCCGCCTAAACTTTCCTGCTTTCTCTCCGATAAGAAGGACATGTATGTCAGTGCCCAACCACCACCGATTTTAAGTCTGGCCGTACCTGCCGAGCTTTCCTTAAACCAGGGAAAGCAAAGCGGGCAGTTAAAGCTGCAGCCATACCAGATCGTCCAGGCCACGGTCCAGGAGGGCGGGCTGGACAAGGTGGTGTTAAATCTTCGGCAGCACAGGTTAAAAGCAGAGACCAGGGTGCCTTTGCGAACCGGTCAGAAATTAAACCTGCAGGTTGTAAGCACCTCGCCCCAGGTTCATCTGCGGATTGTGGAAGAAGCAGAGCTCAGGCACCTGTTCCGGCTGCTGCATGCTTTCGGCGAAAACATCCGCCTGATGCCGGCCCTCCAAAACCTTGAAGCACAAGGGTTTAATCTGCCGTCCGGGTTAATGGGCCTGCTGGGATCTGACCCGGATGCAATCGACGGAAACATGCTTTCCCGCCTGTGGAAAGACCTGGGCTTGAGCCTCGAGGCGCTGCTGGCAGACGGGAAAAAACCTTCGGCTGATTCGGGCTTAAAGATGTTTTTGCTTATGCATGCCCATCAAATGCAGGCTGCGGAAGATGGTTCCGGCGATTCTACAGGAATACTGGAGCATTTGCGGCTGTTTCAGCTTTGCAGGTACAGGCTGGCCCAGGAGAATGTTGTATTTCTTCCCCTGCCGTTTGATTTCCTGGAAGAGGGATATCTCCTGGCTGAAAAAGAGGCGCAGGATTCGGAGCAGGGCTCAGGTGATTCTCAAGAGGACGGCGAAGACATATGGAAACTGAGCCTGAACCTGAAGCTGTCAAAACTGGGCGACCTTCAGATCCTGATGTTGTTTGAAAAACAGGAGCTTCGTCTTCGGGTACTCTGCGGCAGCAGGGAGAAGGCAGACATTATAAACTCGGCCCTGCCGGGGCTGCAAAAGCGGCTTACAAGTGTTGACATGGTGAGCTTTTCCGTGGACACAGGCGCGCCCGATCCCATGATGCACCTTTTGGGCAGACTGGTGCCTGAAGGGGATCACTTTCTGGAGGCAAGCGCATGAATCAGGACCAGCCGGATTCAGGGATTAAAAAGGCGGTTGCACTGCTCTACGACCGCAAAAAGGATGACGCCCCGGTTGTGGCGGCATCCGGACAGGGGGCGGTTGCCGACAAAATCCTGGAAGTTGCAGACGAGGCCGGCATACCGGTTCAGGAGGACCCGGACCTGGTGGAAGTTCTTGCCCGCGTGCCGGTGGGAGATGAAATACCAGTGGAGGTTTACCAGGCCGTGGCCGAGATACTGGCTTTTGTTTATTCGTTAAACAGGGGGCCATAATTGGCCCCTTTTTTGCATACGAGGGGTGAAGTTAATAAGGCAATTCATTTTCATTTTGGCTTAAAGCACAAGATAAGAAAAAGGAGAGACAAATGGGAAAGGCAGTTTTGATCATTGACGATTCCACGACCATGAGAAAAATCGTGAACCGTTCCCTGCGCCAGGCGGGTCTGGAATTTGACACCGTCCTGGAGGCCGGAGACGGCCAGGAGGCGATCGATTTGCTGGCAAGCCAAAAACCCGACATAATCCTGTCCGACATTAACATGCCCAACATGGACGGAATCGAGTTTTTAAAGACCAAGGCTGCGGATGCCTCTATCAAGGACATTCCCGTGGTCATGGTCACCACGGAGGGCGGATCCGAGGACATGGTGGAGCAGTCCATGTCGCTGGGCGCCTCAGGCTGTGTGAAAAAACCCTTTACCCCGGACCAGGTCAACGAGGTGCTCGGCCCGTTGCTGTAACAACATCAAGGAGCGGATCAATGGATTTTACGGAAAAGATTGTGGAAGTGGCCAAGGAGATCTTTGAGACAATGGTAATGGTGGATGTCACGGCCGGCACTCCGCTCGATGAACACGTCTCGAGGTTTGAATGTTCTTTGAGCGCAATGGTCGGCTTTGCCGGATTCAAGCAGGGAAATCTGTCCATCCACGCCCCGGACAAGGTGGCCCGCGGCCTGACCCAGGACTTTCTGGGCATGGAAGTCGAGGAGATTAACGAGGATGTCGAGGACGCAATGGGCGAGCTGGCCAATATGCTGGCCGGTTCCTTAAAGCCCTTTATTTCGGAGAACGGGGGCAAAGTAGAGCTTTCGCTGCCCTCTGTTGTCCACGGCGAGGAATACACCCTGACGGTTGTTAACAAGGCGGACTGGGTGCTTGTGCCGTTTACAGTGGCGCACGGGGATTTTCTGGTCGGCCTGGAGCTCAAAAAGCAGTCATAATACCTTTTTTGCAGGAGAGTTGATTTAGCATGTCCGGTACGAATCCTTTTGAAAATATCTATCCGGAACTGCTGGAAAGCAGCCTGGAGGAAGTGGGCGGCCTGATCGGCCAGAGCCTGACGCTGGATCAGCAGGCTTTGTCCCAGGGCTCGCTGGAGGATGTTTTCAAAAGGCCCAAAAAGAAATTCGTACTGGCCGGTTTCAAGCTTAAAGATGATACCCGGGACCGGGTCCATTTGCTTGTTGATCTGAATGCCGCCATTGAGCTGGCGGGCCTTTTGATAATGCTTCCCAAAGACGAGATCAAGGCGGCCCAAAAGCAGGCCAGGCTTGAAGGCGAGCTCGAGGACGCGTGCTCTGAAATTGTAAACATTATCAGCGGTACGATTAACACTGCTTTTCACGAAGCGTTTGCGAAAAAAAAGCTGCATTTCACAATGGGCGAAATCAGGGTTTGCGGGCCGAAAGATGAGGAGCTTCCTCTGCCCGCGGGCAGCCAGTCCTGTCTTTCCGGGCAGATGGTGCTCGAAGGACAGCAGCTCGGGCTTTTCCAGTTTTTCTTTCCGCACGATCTTGTCTCGGAACCCGAAGCTGCAGAGGCTCAGCCTCAAGCCGCCCGGGCCGAACAGCCCGAAGAACCGTCCGCGGGCGATGTTCAGCCGGAACCGGAACCCGGCAAAAAAGGCGGGGGGATTGATCCCGGTGTGGCCGACGACCTGCTGCTGCAGGGACTGGAAGCCGCACGCGGGGAAATGGAAGCCCTGCTCGGGGATACCGTAACATTTACCGATCAGCAGACCGGATACAGAAAAAAGGCCGACCTGCTGACCAGGACCAAGGGAAAGCAGGTACTGACCAGCATTAACGCCACCGGGGAAAGCGAGGGGCGGGTTTTTATGCTCCTGCCGCTAAAGGATGCCGTTTATCTGGGCGGAGTGCTGCTGATGATGCCTGAGGAATCCATAGCAGCAACTGTAAAGCAGGGTAAGTTCGAAGGTGAGGTGGCCGATTCCTTCGGGGAAATCGCCAATATACTGGTGGGGTGCTATTCAAACCAGTTCCAGGGCGGCGCTCCGCTAAAGCTCAAGCTTAAAAAGGATCACGTGGATACCCTGGTTCCGGCTCAGGTGGACCCGGCCGCTGACGAGCCTTTTCCGGCCGTGGAGTACTATGCTGTTTCCGCTCGCATCCAGATGGGAGAAAAGATCTACGGCCCCCTGGAAATGCTCTTTCCATTGGAAATTCTGGGTCTGGAGCCGCAGCCGGCAGATTCCGAAAAAGCCCGGCCATCTGCCGGGACTGCAGCCCAGAGTCAGAAAGCGGGCCAGGGACAAAAAAATGACACTATTGCCGAACCTGCCGGACAAAAGGCGGGCCGCAGGATTATCTCCATTATAGACGGGGATTCCGATCAGCTCGAAGCGGTTGAAAAAAGTGTTGCAGAAGAAGGCATGGAGCTTGCCAGGTTTTCACTGGACAGTGATTTCAAGCAGGAGCTGGGCCGGGAAAATCCAGGGTGCGTGTTTCTATTTATTAATCGTGTCAATGAACAGGGGCTGGCCAAAACCATAAAGGTGCGCTCGGCTCTGAACAAGGATTGCCCCCTGATTGTTGCAGGGCCTGAATGGACAAAGTCTACTGTGTTGAAGGCGCGCAAATACGGTGCAACTGACATCCTGGCCACGCCGGCGGAAAAGGACGTCATACGAAAAAAATACAGGAAATACCTATAAACAGGATTAAAAATGCCGAATCAAATGGAAGACGCAAAAAGCAGAATCAAGCCTATAGTCGAGGATGTCGCTGAACAGTTTGTAATGGCGGATTTGTCCGAGCCCTCTGTAGCCAAGGATTTGTCAGAGGCGTTTTCCGGGATTGCCGGGGAACTCGAGCCTCACTTTTCGCGCTGCGCCCTGGCGGCGAAAAACGCGGGCCGGGTGTTGCATCAGAAGGGGGGCAACGGCTCGGAAATTGACGAAGAAAAGCGGCTGTCTGTTGAGCAGACAATTTCCGCTTTGCAGTCCCTTGTTTACCAGGATGCGGCAGAAGAAGAACTGGATTTGCCCCGGGAATTTCTGCCCGAAGAGCAGCAAGAAATGGTCGAAAGCCAGGAGAGTCGGTCAAAACATCCGGCATCCGCTGTGGACGGAGAAATACTGGGCGAATATCTGGCCCAGCAGGAAGCGGTAATTTCCGAAATAGAGGACCTGGTCCTGTCCCTTGAGCAGCAGGCAGACTCCCAGGTTTTAAAGGAGCTAAAGCGCCTGCTTCATACCGCCAAGGGAGAAGCCGGTGTTATCGGGTTAAACCGCATTGAAAAGGTGTGCCACCAGGTGGAGGATTATATCCAGCGCCATGAAGAGCACCTGGAGGCCGATCTGCTACTTGAATTCAAGGACTGGTTTGAGCAGGCAGTCACGGCATTGAAAAACAGTACTGCCGGGCCGTCCGAACAAGACCTGCTCCACGCCCTTGCAGATGAAGGACCAAAAGAGGCGGGCCGGGAGCCTGAGAAAGCGGAAAAGCCTGAGACGCAGCCGGCTGAAAAACCGGATGAGCAGTCGGACAAGCAGCAAGGCAGTCCACGGCAGGGTTCAGATGAGGCATGCGATGAGCTTTTGTCTCCTGTTGCAATAGATGATCCTGAAATTACTGCGGACTTCATATCCGAGGCAAACGAGCATTTTGAAATATCTGATGAAAATCTGCTGACCCTGGAAAACGACCCTGAAAACGAGGAAGCTGTTGCGTCCATTTTCCGCGCTTTTCATACAATCAAGGGCACGACCTCGTTTCTGGGGTTAACTCCCATTTCAGTGCTGGCGCACAAGGCCGAGAACCTGCTCGACGAGGTGCGCAAAAAGCGGCTTGATTTTAACGGAGAGGTCGTGGATGCCACGTTCAACGCCCTGGACCTTCTGAAAAAGATGAACAAGGACCTGGAGTCGGTTTTGGCTGTCGGTGAGATGTTTGTGCCTCCCCAGGAGCTTGCCGGGGTTTTTGCCCAGCTTCAAAGGGCCCTAAGCGGGGAATCTTCATCCGCGCCTGTTAAAGCGCCCGGGGAGCCGGAGGAGCCGGAAGTTTCAGCCGGCCGCGACAGCACCGCGGACACCGCGGCTGAATCCCGGGAGGCACAGGCCGGAGCGGCTCCGGAGCCGGAACCTGCAGCTCCCGCCCAGGCGGCAAACGGATCGGGCGGGTATGCCGGCAAGGCGGTCAAGCAGACCATGAAAATTGATGCCGACCGCATTGATCTCCTCCTGGAAACCATCGGCGAGCTGGTGATCGTGGAGTCAATTGTCGGCCAGGAGGCCGGCGTGAATCAGGCGCAGGGCAGGGACCTGGAAAGAAACCTGGGTCAGTTAAAGAAAATAACCCGCAGCCTGCAGGATATAGGCATGTCCATGCGCCTTATCCCGATTGACAATACTTTTCGCAAAATGGGGCGCCTGGTTCGTGATCTGTCCAAAAAATCGGGCAAAAAGATCGAGCTTGTCATGGAGGGCAGGGAAACCGAGCTGGACAAGGGCATGGTGGAAAAGCTCGGAGACCCCCTGGTGCACATGATTCGAAACGCCGTGGATCACGGAATTGAAAATACCGCGGAAGAACGTAGCGCCGCAGGGAAAAATCCCACAGGAACCATACTGTTAAAGGCCTACCACCAGGGCGGAAACATTCATATCGACATCCAGGACGACGGCCGGGGGCTGGACCGGGACGCAATTGCGGCCAAGGCCCTGGAGCGCGACATTATAAGCAATACCGAAAACATGACCGACGAGGAGATCTACGCCCTTATCTTTGAGCCAGGATTCTCCACAGCCAAGCAGATTACGGACGTTTCCGGCCGGGGTGTTGGCATGGACGTGGTCAAGAGCAATATAGAGAGCATGCGGGGCAACGTGCGCATTTCCTCGCAAAAAGGTGTGGGCAGCACCTTTACCCTTGTGCTCCCGCTGACAATGGCAATCATTGACGGGATGATAGTAAGAGTAGGCCCGGAGCGTTATATTCTGCCGCTGCTCTCCATTATTGAATCATTCCAGCCCACCAGCGAGATGATTACCACGGTTTCCGGAAAAGGAGAAACGGTTCCGTTTCGAAACCGGCTTCTGCCCCTCTTCCGTTTGGCACATCTTTTCGGAATCCCGGATGCGCAGATGGATCCGACCCAGGCGCTGGTTGTGGTGGTCGAAGATGCAGGACGCCAGGTGGCTGTGCTGGTAGGCGAACTACTGGGGCAGAACCAGACTGTTATCAAAAATCTCGGCCAGGGATTAAAGGACGTGGAAGGAATTGCAGGGGCGAGCATCATGCCCGACGGCACGCCCGGTCTTATAATCGACGTCAACGGCCTGGTCAAACTGGCTACGGCATAGAAAGGCAGCAAAAATACTGTCGCAACTGTGTAGACTGCTTTTTAAGAAAACATCAATAAATAATGGAGGAACAATGGCTCAGACAGCATCTAAAAACACGGAACAGGATGAAAGCCTTGCCAGGCTGGCGGGAAAGTATCTGACCTTTCTGCTGGGCGAGGAATCCTACGGCATTGAGATTTTAAAGGTCCAGGAAATCATCGGGATGCAGTCCATTACAAGGATCCCCCGTACGCCCGCTTATGTCAAAGGTGTGATAAACCTGCGGGGCAAGGTAATTCCGGTGATCGACTTAAGGCTGCGCTTCGGCATGGAAGAAGCCGAAGTCTCGCGCAAGACCTGTATTATCGTTGTCCAGGTCACAAGGGCCGAAATAAGCGTGACAATGGGGATCGTGGTGGACGAGGTCTCAGAGGTCATCGAGATTTCGGCCGGAGAAATCGAGCCGCCACCGGGATTCGGGGCCCAGGTTGAGACCGCGTTTATTCTCGGCATGGCAAAGACCGAAAACGCGGTCAAGATTCTGCTCGATATAGACAAAATAATGACCGAAGGTGAAATGGAAGCTCTTGCCAAAAGCGCAGGATAACAGTTTAAAAGGAGTTTAATTATGAATTTAAGACTTAAAAACAAGATACTTGTGCCCATGCTTGCCTTGATTGTCCTGGGAATGGGCATTTCAACAACAATATCCTATTTTGAATCCAAAGATACAGTAGAAAACGAATTAAACAAGCAGCTTACCCAGATTACAGATTCGACCATAAAAACCCTTTCCAACTGGATCAATGACCGGCAGTTGGATGTAAAAAGCTGGAGCGGGGAGGAGGTTTATCAAAAGGCGCTCAAGCATTCGGGAATGATGGGGGATTCTTTCCGGGAATCCGCAAACAAGAGACTTGCGGGTCTCCATGAAAACTACGGTTATTACGAGGCTATCTCATTGGCCGACGGAACCGGGGGCCTGGTCGCTGCATCTGAGCCCAGCCACATCGGCAGGGTAAACGTGAAAAGCCGCGGATATTTCAAGCAGTCCATGAACGGAGAAAACGCTATTTCCGGGATTTTGGAAAGCAAGGCTACAGGAGACCCTGTATTTGTGATTTCTGAGCCAATCAATGTCGAAGGCGAGACAAAAGGTGCCATCTTCGGTGTGGTCAAGGTAAAAGCGTTTGCCTCCAGGTTTATCGATCCAATCAAAATCGGGGAGAAAGGCTATGTGTTTGCCTACGATGACAGAGGGAGATTCCTTGCACACCCTGACAAGAGCATGATTCTTAAAGCCAATATCGGTGATTTCGGCTTTGGTGAAAAGATGCTTTCCATGGACGAAGGGCTGCTTGATTATATCTATAAAGGCACAGACAAAACCGTAAGTTTCGAAAATGAAGGCCTCAGCGGCTGGACCATTGCCGCTTCAGCCGATCGCACCGAGCTTATGGCCCCTGTTCGCAAGCTCGGCTATACCAACCTCGGCCTTGCCGGCGGGGTAATCGCGATCGCGCTGGTGGTTGTTTTCTTCCTGGCCCGTTCCATTGCAGAGCCTCTTCAGAAAATGTCTGAAAGCCTGAGCAGCAACTCGGAGCAGGTTGCCTCTGCATCTGCCCAGGTCTCGTCTTCAAGCCAGTCGCTTGCCGAAGGCGCCAGCGAGCAGGCCTCAAGCATAGAGGAAACATCGGCTTCGCTCGAGGAAATAGCATCACAGACAAAGATGAACATGGAAAACAGTCAGTCCATGGACAACATGATGAAAAACGAGGCAGGGCCGACTTTTCAGCTTATAGATGAGAAAATGACCGTCATGGACGAAAACCTCAAGGAAAACGTGAAGCTGAGCGAAGAAAGCGCAAAGATCATACAGACCATCGACGACATTGCTTTCCAGACCAATCTGCTGGCTTTAAACGCTGCGGTTGAAGCGGCCCGTGCAGGGGAAGCCGGCAAGGGCTTTGCGGTGGTGGCAGAAGAGGTTCGAAACCTTGCAGGCAGAAGCGCCGAGGCGGCCAAGAACACCCAGGAGCTTATTGAAAATTCCAGGAATAAAATTCATGAAACCTCGTCCGTGTATAAGGAGATCTCGGAGGCTTTGGGAAACAACAATCAGATAGCTAAAAAGGTCATGGACATGGCTTCAGAGGTCGCCTCTGCATCAAAAGAGCAGTCCCAGGGAATCGACCAGGTTAACAACGGGGTCTCTGAGATGGACAAGGTTGTCCAGCAGAACGCATCCAATGCAGAGGAGACCGCTTCCGCGGCAGAAGAGCTTACCTCTGAGGCCCGGGAGCTGGAAAACGTTGTAAACCGGTTGAATGCACTGATTGAAGGAAGGGCGCAAAACGGGCACTTTCAGAAAACGGATGCGCAGCCGAAAACAAAGGAAAGGCCGAAGCAGAACAGAATTGGAGCATCCCAACAGAACAAGGCTTCGCGCGGCAACGGACACCAGAGCAGGCAGAAGGCAAAAAGCGGGTCCAGGGGGGACCAGGGCGGCGGTCTATCGCAGCGGCCCCGCACAAATCAGGGGCAGTCAAACCAGACCCCGCAGGCCGGTAATAAACAGCAGAGTCCGGAAGAAGTGATCCCGCTTGATGACAACGACTTCAAGGATTTCTAAATGAACGGGTTTGCGTCCCTTGACGCGGAAACATTTCAGCAGTTTGCCGAGCTTATCTATCAGGAGGCGGGCATCCATCTGGCAGGGCACAAACAGGCGCTTGTATCGGCCCGGTTGGGCAAGAGGATGCGCAAGCTGAACATAAACAACTACAGCGAATATTACCGTTATGTTCAAGACGATGCGAGCCGGGTCGAGCTAAGCCAGCTTCTGGATGCGATTTCCACGAATGTCACCCATTTTTACAGGGAGCCGGATCATTTTGATGTTCTTGCTTCGGTTGCAAAACAGTGGGAAAAAAGCGGTCAGGTTCGGTTCAGGCTGTGGTGTGCGGCTGCTTCCACGGGAGAGGAGCCCTACACCATAGCCCTGACTCTGGCGGAATCGCTTTCTGATCTGCGGGATGTCAAAATTCTGGCTACCGATATTTCAACATCGGTTTTAAGCATAGCCCGGAAAGGTGAATACGAGGCCAAAAAACTGGAGAAGATTTCCAGGAACCTTATCAGCCGCTATTTTAATCCAGTACGCGAAAACGGGGGCGGCAGGATGTATGAGCTCAAGGATCATATAAAGAACATGATCACATTTACATGGCTTAACCTTTCCGCGCCGCCTTTTCCGATGCGCGGTCCTCTGGATGTGATTTTTTGCAGGAATGTAATGATCTATTTTGACAATGCCGTAAGGCAGCGGCTTTTAAATGAAATGCACCGCCTTCTAAAACCGGGCGGATACTTGATAGTAGGCCATGCCGAGAGTCTTTCAGGCCTGACGGGGGGTTTTCGCTCTGTTCGGCCCTCGGTATATGTGAAGCAATAACGGGGAAACTCATGACACAGCTCATTGTTGATATTGCGGACATGAAGATTTCTGATAATCCTGCGGACACGCTGATTACCTATTCGCTGGGCTCCTGTCTTGGCGTGGCAATATATGACCCGGTGCTCCGGCTGGGGGCAATGGTCCACTGCATGCTGCCCTTGTCAAAGGTGGACAAGGAAAAAGCCAAAATCCGGCCTTACATGTTTGTAGACACCGGCCTGCAGCAGATGCTTACCAAGCTTTATGAATCAGGCATGCGAAAGGCCCGCGCGGTGGTCAACGTTGCCGGCGGCTCGCAGGTGCTCGACAGCCAGGGGGTTTTTAAAATCGGGGAGAGGAATTTCACCGTGCTTAGAAAAATTCTCTGGAAAAACGGTTTGTTGATGAATGCCCAGGAGGTCGGGGGCAACAAGTCCAGGACCGTGAGTCTGGAAATAGCAACCGGCCGCTTTTATATCAAATCAGGGGGAAAGACGATATATTATGACCTACCGTGACCGAATTGAGGAGCATATTGCGAATTTTCCAAAGATGCCGCCGCTTTGCCAAAGCCTTTTGGGCTATCTTGACGACCCGGATGTTGATTTTAAAACCATCCGGAACCTGGTCCAGTATGACCCCGGCCTTACTGCCAATGTGCTGAAACTGGCAAATTCGGTATATCTTGGGACAGTGCAGGAGATCAGTTCCCTGCAGGCCGCCCTGGTGCGCCTGGGGACCAGGCGGGTTTTCGAACTTGTCCTTTCCCTGGCGGTATCAACCCGGCTAGTGCCCGCTTTGCCCGGATACGGGCTCGAAGCAAGGGATCTGCTCCGTCATTCCATCTGGACTGCGGTGGCGGCCCAGGAGCTTGCACGAATTTTGCAGATGAAAAACGTGGATACTGTTTTTACTGTAGGACTTCTGCATGATCTGGGGCTGCTGCTTCTTGACCCCTTCATTGCCGGGGAAAGGGACAGATTCACCCTTATTTTTGAAGAGCAGAGCATTTCATTTAACACGGCGGAAAGAGAGGTCCTGGGCATTGACCATGCAGAGGCCGGAGCCGGAATCCTGGAGCTGTGGCAGCTTGGCCCGGAGATAGTTTCCGGGGTGCGCTGGCATCATGAACCTGCGGAGGCTTCCTGTTTTCAGGAGCTTATTTACCTGATTCATCTTGCAGACATGCTTTCTTTGTCCGAGGGTATAGGAACCGGGATCTACGGTCTTCAGTACAATGTTTCGGCAGAACCGGTCCGCGCCCTGGGCCTGAAAAAGGAACATCTGGAGTATGCCGCGAGCAAGACGCTGGATAAAATGCGCGAACTTGAAACTATTTTAACGTGACAAGCAAGAAAGTGCGAAACTATGGGTTATAATGTGCTGATTGTCGATAATTCCATGATTATCCGGAAAATGGTGGCCAAGACCCTTAGCATTTCAGATCTGGATATAGGGGAATACCATTTTGCGGAAAACGGAAAAGTGGCATTGGAGCAGCTTGATGCGAACTGGATTGACATCGTGTTTGCCGACATCAATATGCCGGAGATGAACGGAATTGAAATGATCGAAGAAATGAACAGGCGGGAGCTGCTTGCCACGACTCCCGTGGTTGTGATTTCAACTGAGCGCAGCCGGCAGCGAATCGAAGCCTTAAAGGCCATGGGGGTGCGTGCGTATCTGCAAAAGCCGTTTGTGCCCGAAGAATTCGCCAGAGTGGTCAAGGAACTGCTGCATTGAAAACAACTCAATCGAGCCGAGTCGGAGATTTGAAAAATGGAAACCGAAGATAACGGACTTTTGCTGCAGGTTTTTTCCTCAGTATTCGAAGAATTCGCTTTCATGTTTGTAGAGGAGGACCCTTTTCCGGAGCCCTCTGAGACTTCTTACTGTCCCTGCCTTCTTGCGGAGATCTCATTTAAAAGCAAAGATAAACATGGTTTCCTGGAAGTGGTGGCGCCGGTCTCTGTATGCGCCGAGCTGGCTGAAAACATCCTTGGCACGGATCAGCAAGAGCTGCCCGAGCAGGCCGAAGAGCAGGCCTTAACCGAGGTGCTCAATGTTTCGTGCGGCCATTTTCTGGCGGAAAAATTCGGAACTGAAGAGGTTTTCGATCTGTCCATCCCGGAAATCCGGCCGGTATCGCAAAAGCAGTGGGCGGCGCTTATAGAAGACGGTGCCCATGCCTGCATGCGGGTGGATGAATCCCCGCTGCTGGTCAGATTTGTACTTCAGCAGTAAGGTAAATAACTTAATCATTAATAACCCGGCGGATACGTATGATAAAAGTATTGATTGTGGATGATTCGGCCATTGTGCGCCAGGTGCTGTCCAAGGAACTGGCGAGGGCCGGGGATATAAAGGTGGTGGCCACGGCCCCTGATCCTTATGTGGCAAGGGACAAGATCCTGGAATCCCGGCCGGACGTGGTGCTTTTGGACCTTGAGATGCCCCGGATGGACGGGCTGTCTTTTCTCAAAAAACTGATGAAGCATTATCCGATTCCGGTGATCATAGTTTCCTCCCTGACCCCAAGGGGCGGCGAACTCGCGGTGGAGGCTGTTAATGCAGGGGCAGTGGAAGTGATGTGCAAGCCCGGGTCCTCGCTTTCGGTCAACAACATGTCTGAGGCCTTAATCGAAAAAATCCGCGCCGCAGCCCGGGCGCGGGTGAGCAAAACCGGAACACATTCAAAAGATGGCGGGATTTCGCGTTCCCAAATCCGGATCACCCAGGCTAAAATGACCGACACCGTGATTGCTGTCGGGGCTTCCACCGGCGGCACTCAGGCGATCCAGGAGGTGCTGACCCGAATGCCCGGAAACTCGCCCGGAATTTTGATTGTTCAGCATATGCCAGAGCAGTTCACTGCTTCACTGGCTGAGCGTTTAAACCAGTTATGCGCCCTGGAGGTCAGGGAGGCAAAAAACAACGATGCGGTATTGCCGGGCACGGCCCTGATCGCACCCGGAAACTATCATCTGCTTTTGCAGCGAAGCGGAGCCAGGTTTTACGTTCAGACAAAGTCCGGTCCGCTCGTCTGCGGCCATCGCCCCAGTGTTGAGGTATTGTTTAAGCCCGGGGCAAGGCCCGCCGGCAAAAATGCAGTCGGTGCAATTCTGACCGGTATGGGCAAGGACGGCGCTTCGGGCCTTTTGGAGATGCGCAACAGCCATGCCCGCACTATTGCACAGGATGAAGCAAGCTGCGTGGTTTTCGGTATGCCCAAGGAGGCTATCGCCCTGGAGGCCGCGGAAAGCGTGCTGCCCCTGGCGGCAATACCCGAAAAAATCGTTGCTTACGTAAATGAAAAGAATCAAGGATGACGGCTTCGTAAAAAGTCCAATATCTGCGTTGCGCTGCATCTCTCGTCATGTCACGTACTGCTAAGTACGCTCCATTCCTCGAGATTTGCGACGCCTTGATCATGAACTTTTTATTTTGCCGTCCCAATTTGGACTTTTTACGAAATCTTCAAGGATAAGGCGAAAAAGGCTTTGTGGAGGAAATATGAGCGGTAAAAAAGGATCTGAAAATAAATATCAAGTTGCTGGTGCGGATTTGAGCGGGATTCGAAACCGCAACGAACTCCGGGTACTCAAGATGATGGAGCGGGTATTGGACGAATATCCCGGGGTTTCCAGGGATGTTTTAAATATTCAGGATATCTATGCATTGGCGCTTAATTTGCTTCCTGCAAGATACACGCAGCAGTTTTCAATTGTTTTAGACGACCCGGTCGATGATTGGCAGATCCGGAAGGCTTTGTGCAATGCGGTGGAAAAGGTAAGGGACAATCCAACAGGTCCTGACAGAGAATTTGAAGGGCGATGATATGATCCCTATGCAGCGCGACGTGATAAAGCGGCTGGAATCGGTGCAAAAATTGCCAACTCTGCCGGCGGTGATCGAAAATCTGAGAATCGCCCTGCAGGACCCGGAAGTTGATGTTGAGGATATCGCCGTCATAATCGAGGATGATCCCGCCATTATGGCCAGGATCGTCAAAGTAGTTAACTCGGCACTTTACCTGGGAGTCAGTGAGACAACATCCTTGAGAACCGCAATTGTAAGGCTTGGTTTTGGCGCGGTCTCCAATATTGCAATGTCCGCGGCCGTGTTTTCAACCTTTGCCCCGTCGTTGAAGGCCGGGTTTAACCGGGCCGAATTCTGGCGCCACTGCATATGCACCGGCATAGCTTCTGAAATCGTTTATCAGAATTCAGGCAGTTTCCCCGGGCTCCGCATAACACTCGATGCGCTGCACCTTTATGGATTGCTCCATGACATAGGAAAGATTATTTTTGAACAGTATTTCCATGAGGGGTTTATGGCTGCCCTTGAACTCAGCGGCAGGGACGAGGTTCCCCTGGCAGAGGCGGAATTACGGGTGATGGGTGTGGATCATGCACAGGTCGGGGCATGGCTGGCCAGGAAATGGAATCTTTCCGGGGAAGTGATCGAGGTTATAAGATGGCATCACAACCCGGGGAATGCCGGGAGTGAACACCGCGATCTGGTCCGGCTGTGCTATTTGGCAGATATGGTGGTAAATGCGGCTCAACTGGGAGACGGGGGTAATGTGTCCCCGGCATATGCCGAAACAATTTGCGGGGAATTTGACTTCGGCCACGATTCTCTGGTAAGAATAATCGGCTTGATCGAAACCCGGGCAGCGCAGTCACCCCTTTTTATGGCATTTGCAGCGTAAAAAATCCGGATAATCCTCCAGTACGGATAAATCCGGAAGGTTGACAATGAATCCTCATTATTATGAGACACTGACCGAAATTACGGTCGACAATTACAGTTTCAAGGTTACCTGGGATGCGGCCAGCCGGGAGTGCTGCATACTATGGATTCAGGACACCGATACCATGGATCAGTTTGAAGCCCTGGGACGATTTTCAAGGTTCGACAGGAGAAATATTCTTGAATTTGTTGTCAGGTATGTTTCAAGCCACGAGTTAAGAGAAGAGATAAGCAAAAGAAGGTTTAGCCTTTACATTGAAAAACTTTCTCCAAGGTTTTTTAAGGAAATCCAGAGGCTTGATTACAAGGAAAAAGCAGCGGCCTTCAGAAACCTGTTTAACCTGGATTCCGAAATTGACGAGGCCGCAGACCTGGGATGGAAGAGGAGATTAATGGCCAAGAAATTTCACCCAGATAAGGGCGGCGACAACAGGGCCATGGAGCTGATCAATGAAGGCTATGAACTTTTGAAATCGAAAAACGGGAAATCGTTTAACACAGATGGAGAAAACCAGCACTCATAATCTTGTACCGGGCATGGTCCTGGCCCGGGATGTGATGGATCAAACCGGCCGCCTCCTGGCGCCTTCGGGCCAGGAGATCACTGAAAAGCTGATCCGGATTTTTAAGATCTGGGGGGTGGGCGAGGTCCGGGTCAAAGCGCCGGAAGACGGCGATATACCTGCAGACACAGAGCCTCCGGTCCCGGAACAGATCCGGAAAAAAGCAGAAGAGCTTGTGGGCTACAGGTTTCAGTATAATGATTTAAACGATCCTTTTGTGTATGAGCTTTTCCAGCTCAGCTCAGCCAGAAAGGCCCGCAGGATGTTAAATAATCCGGATCATGCCGGCCCGGCGGAGATGATGTTGACCCGGTCACAGGACGATGCCGGGAAGCCGGCTGTTTCCGGCAGGGGCAAAATAAACGTGGAAAATCTTATTTTCAGGACACTGCGCCTGGGAACCCTTCCTGATATTTATTACAAGACCATAGCCGCCATAAACAATCCGGAAACAAGCCTGGACGATATTGCCGCTATAGTTAGCAAGGATACCACCTTATCTGCAAGGGTACTGCAGCTGGTAAACAGCAGTTTCTACAGCCTCAGGCAGAAGGTGGATACCCTGACATGGGCGCTGGCACTGATAGGAACCAACCAGCTAATGACCATAGTAAGCGGGGTTTCCGCTGTATCGCTTTTCAAAAACATTCCTTCCAGACTGATAAATATGGCCTCTTTCTGGGAGCACAGCATTGCCTGCGGCACAGCCGCCAGGCTGCTGGCAAGCTATTTTCCCCAGAGAATAGAGGCGGAGCGTTTTTTCGTGTCAGGCCTGCTCCATGATATCGGCAGACTTATACTGATACAGAATTTGCCGGAGCAGTATCATGATATTTTCCGGCGTGTCAGGAAAGAAGAGATCTTTTTGTTTACCGCTGAAGAAGAAAAATTCGGGTCTGATCATTCATACGTGGGAGCCCGGCTTGCGCATCAATGGAATTTGCCGGAAAAGCTGGTCAACATGATAAGATACCATCATTTCCCGGCACAGGAGGACTCTTTTGATGAACCGGCAATCGTCAACCTGGCGGACATACTGGTCAACGCTCTTGAAATCGGAAACTCCGGAGAATTTTTCGTCCCTGTAATCGAGCCTGACGTGTGTCGTAAACTAAACCTGGACAAGGAAATGCTGCAGTGGGTGGTCAATGAGATCGACTTCCAGCTTGCAGACATATTCGAGATTATTTATGGAACCTCTGAAGCATAAATTCGAAGCAGATCAGGTAGAGCGTTTAGAAGATCTTGCCCGTCACTCAATGCAAGCCCTTGAGCTTTGTGCATCCCTGGGCGACTTCCAGAGCGCTGTTACCAAGTTTAAAAACCGCAAGGACATATTCGAACGTGCCGTGCAGGGCCTGCGTCAGGCTCTGCCGGTTTCTATGTATGCATTTTATTCAGTTGACGGGGTGGATTTTGACATAGATCCGGAACATGCTGATCCGCCTGAAAACTGGCGCTATATCAGACAAACCGTGGACGATTTGATTGAAAAGGGCTTGGTGGCCCTGGCCTTCCGCGAAAAACAAACACTGGCCGACCGTACCCGTGACGGCAGGTACAGCCTGCTGATCCACGCGCTTGCCACAACCTCTCAGACGTATGGAATTTTTTTCGGCTTCCTGGAAAAAGGCAAGTTCGAGGCAAGCATCGCGGAAAAGATCACCTCGATAATAATTAAGCTCACTTGTTATGCCCTGGAAAATTTCGAACTTTATCAACTCGTGCAGCAGAAAAACGAAACGCTTGTGGAGAAAAATCTCCAGTTGTCCAGATCAGAGATCCTCTATCGCAACACATTTGAAAACACCGGCAATGCTACAATCGTGGTTGACGCACAGGGAACCGTGATTTATGCAAACACTCAGTTTTCGGAGTTTTCCGGGTTTGAAAAGGAGGTTCTTTCGGACAGTAAAAAAATATCGGATTTTATAGCAAAAAACAGCGGAGGTCGGGTGAGCTTTTCAGGTCTGCCCACAGCGGCGGAAGACGGCGAGCAGGCTCCTGCGGAATATGTTTTTGAAAACAGAAGCGGCGGGAAAAAAACCGTATTTTTAAAGATCTCGCCTCTTGGACTAGATGAGCGGTATATTATCTCTTTTACCGATGTGACTCCGATCAAAGAAGCGGAAAAACAGCTTGAATTCCAGGCTTTCCATGATCCTTTAACCGGTCTTCCCAACCGCGTGCTTTTCCAGGACAGGCTAAAACAGGCCGTAAAAAAGAAAAATCGTTATCCAGCATATAACTACGGACTGATGTTTATCGACCTTGACCGGTTCAAGGCGGTAAACGACACTCTGGGGCACCATGTAGGCGATCAGCTTTTAATAGAAGTAGGCGCCCGGATTGCCGCATGTGTGCGCGAGGTGGACACAGTTGCACGCTTTGGCGGAGACGAGTTTATGGTCCTTCTTGAAAATGTGCATGATAAAAATTGCTGTGACGTGGTTTCGCAAAGAATTCTGGAGAAATTTCAGGAACCGATATACATGGCAGCAGACCATGAAATCATAATGACCCTGAGCATGGGCGTGCTGGTTAGTACAGAGGAGATTGCAGGCGACGCGGACGTGATCAGGCTGGCGGACATGAGCATGTACGAGGCCAAAAAACAAGGCAGAAACCAGGTGGTTTATTCCCATAAAATAAGCAACAAAGAGATTGAGGAAAAGCTTTATCTGGAAAATCATCTGCAGCGGGCAATCAAGAACGAGGAGTTCTTCGTTCAGTATCAGCCACTGATGGATCTGGACAGAAACGAGCTATACGGATTAGAAACCCTGGTGCGGTGGAATCATCCGGAGCTCGGCATTGTTCCGCCGAACAGATTCATACCTATAGCAGAGGAAACAGGTTTTATAATACCTCTGGGGCGAAAGATTGTTGAGCTCGCTTTCAGGGATTTCGCGGCCTGGCGCAAACAATACGCAGCAGCAAATGATCTTTATTTAAGCGTCAATGTCTCTGTAAAACAGATGCTGCAAAGCGATCTTGCAGAGGATTTGACGAGCATGGCCGAAGCCTTCGGGGTGCCGCTGGATTACATAAACCTGGAAATAACGGAAAGCATTTTTATCGATGACATGGACCGTGCCGTTAAAACCATCGCGGGGTTAAAGGATCTGGGGGTTTCGATTTCCATTGACGATTTCGGCACGGGGTATTCCTCGATCAAGTATCTTAATCAGTTTTCCATTGATCTTGTAAAGATAGACAAGGTGCTCATTGAGAATATCACCGGCAGCCCCACGAATCTCAGCATTGTAGCCTCAATGCTCGATCTGTGCCAAAGATTAAACCTCAAGGCCATGGCAGAGGGCATCGAGGATTTGAAACAGCTCGAAAAGCTGAAAACAATGGACTGCAAATTCGGGCAGGGTTTTTATTTCGCCCCGCCCCAGGATAAAAGCGTTGTTGAGCAGCACATTAGAAGAAAAATCGGGTAACCGCGGCCTTCCTTTTTAAGCCGGGGTTTGCTGTGGCACTCCTCCGAGAATCGCAAAGATCAGGGCCATTATGAGGGCCTGGACCAGCCAGCCGATTGCGCAGACCCCCAGGGCCCGCCATGTGCTGGTGTAATCAAGCGCCTGCCTTACTGCTATCACCATTGCCGCAAGCATCCATAATCCGGCAACCAGAAACACGAGTCCACGCAAACCCGGTATGATTCCGATTATCCGTATTATCCCGGGAGAGCTTGAAAACCCGATGGTGCGAAGAAGCTCTCCGTGATCGGAGCTGGTCTGGGCTTCGGGCAGCAGTTTTGTGCCTATCAAATAGGTGAGAAAAGCCCATATATACCACCCTATCAAAGCGGTAATCGTGCCGATCACCAGTCCGGTGACTCCCTGGACACTTATGGCGCCGATGCCTGCGGCCACACTGGAAATAACCACCACTGCCATGGCCTGGCCAAGCGCGCCCTTGTCAGCCTCCACTTCTTCATAAAGGGCGGATTCCAGTTTTGCAGCACGGATCATACGTTCAACAAAAGGGCTCATGTTTTCCTCCTTGTAAATGGCGTGAAAAAAAATTATTTTATAAAATAGCACAAACTTTGGGGATAATGCAATAATATAACAATATAATATAAGGAGATGCCCGGATGAACTTGTGTTATGCACCGGCATGCATGCAGAGGCGTGCAGGGCTTGCGCTGGCGATCGTGATAATAGGGATGGCGGTGCTTTTTTCGCCATGGCCGGAAAAAGTGCAGGCCACCAAAGAGAGCATAAATTTTTCGGCAAATGAGGCGGTTTCGGGGCAGCCCTTTGCGGATTGGCTTGCGGCGCTGCGCGACGAGGCCCGCGGAAAAGGTATCTCCGATGCAACGTTGAGCGCGGCGCTCCGCGATATCGCGCCTGTAAAGCGTGTAATAGAGCTGGATCGTCATCAGCCGGAGTTCACCCAGACTTTTCAAACTTATTTAAGCCGGCGGGTGACAGAGGAGCGTGTAAAACGCGGCCAAAGGCTGCTGGCAAAGCACCGGGATCTTTTGGAGGATATACATGACAAGTATGGAGTGCCGCCTCGATACCTGATCGCGTTCTGGGGCCTGGAGACCAATTTCGGCGATTATATGGGCGGTTTTCGGGTAATAGATGCGCTGGCGACGCTGGCTTATGATCAGCGGCGCGCCGGTTTCTTCAGGGCGCAGCTTCTGGACGCTTTGCAAATTATTGAGGAAGGTCATATAGCGCCGGATGAGATGATGGGCTCCTGGGCCGGAGCTATGGGTCACGTGCAGTTTATTCCCTCCACATTTACCGGATACGCAGTGGATTATACCGGAAACGGCCGCAAGGACATCTGGAACAGCCTTCCTGACGCATTTGCCTCCGCCGCCAACTTTCTTTCCGGTATGGGCTGGCAGCCGAGGGAAATCTGGGGGCGTAGGGTGCGCCTTCCTGAGGACTTTGATAAAAGCCTTGCCTCGATGGATATAAAGAAGACTCTAAACGAGTGGTCTGATTTTGGAGTGCGGCGGGCCGACGGCTCGGGCTTGCCCCAGGCGGATATGCAAGGCTCCATCGTGTTGCCGCAGGGCCCAGAAGGTCCGGCTTTTCTTGTCTACGACAACTTTCGTGCCATCATGCGCTGGAATCGTTCGGTCAAATACGCAATATCTGTAGGGCATCTCGCAGACCGAATTATCGGGCTGCCGGAGTTGCGGATGGTTGACTGAAGCAAAGGAGGAAGCCCAAGGTCGGGCTTACTTTTACGCAAAAACACCGCTGCGGCGGTGTAGATTGCTTCTAAGTAACTTCAGAAAAAGTTACTGTTATAGCTCGGTCCCGGACTGCGGCCGGGGGGCACTTCTAAGTAACATCACATATTAGTTATGCGGGAACAAGCTTGAATCCTATTTTTGCGCTCTTGCGAAATTGCACTTCGTTGCCCTGAGGGCGGTGCGGAAAAGCGGGTTTCCGAGCGGAAATTGAGACTCCAGGAGGCTCCTGGAGCGAGGAAACTCCTTTTTCGCCCCTCCGATCAGCCAAGGTGCTTACGGATTTCTGCAAAAATACCGCCCCGGCGGGATAAACAGCTTTTTACGAAATCATCAAATTCCGGGTATCAGAAAATCATATGGATGATGCTCTGGCCCGCTATTAATTGTACGGCTGTAAGGGTCAGGATGAGATAAATGACGCGGTTAAACCATACCTGGTTGAATCTGCGGTTTAGAGCAACCCCGATTTTGACACCCAGGTAGGCCAAGGGAGCGAGCAGCAAAATCGTGGCAACGTTTCCCACCCTCAGCAAACCGAGCTGTCCGTAAGGTATCAGTTTGATAAGATTCATGCTCATGAAAAAAATTACATTGGTGCCTACGAAAATATCCCTGGGCAGTTTTTGGGGCAGCAGATG
>JAIPDT010000027.1 GCA_021737545.1 Desulfobacteraceae bacterium | reverse complement strand
CGGGCCGCGATAGTATTTGCCGTGGCGCCGCAAAGACCTTTTCTGGTGTCTTCTCCCTCAATGCCGCTTTTGGGAAGCGGCAGCCTGCATGGCCCCATGCCGCAATTTTTGCAGCAGGTTCCCTGGGAGCCTATATTGCAGGGCTTCATGCTTTCTGCGCGATCAAATATAGTATCAATATTTAATTTCCGCGCCCGCGCGATCATTTCCTGAGAAGCGACATCAATAGTCGCCGCTTTCGGATCAGCCACCTTTTCTTTTTTCGGGGCTGCTTTTTTTTCTTTTTCTTCTTCTGCCATCAGAGGTTCCTCCTCCTGTTTTTATTGATATTCGGCAAATCCGTCTTTCGCTGTTGTTACGCGTAAAAGCCGTAGCGCCGGCATTGACGAAAGATTTCTATTATGCCATTCTATTCAGCCTTATATATGTTCAGGCGCGCCGGTGGATCCGGTCAAGCCTTTCAACGATTTTATCCAGATGGGATTTCTGTTCCTCGGCCGGGGTAAGAGTCCCGGGCTTCTCCTGGGCCGCCTCACGCTTCTTTTGAAGCTTTTCGCGTTCCTTGGCCCGTTTTTCGCGAAGCTTTCTTTCCTCTTCCTCGCGCTTGGCCTTCTTTTCCGCCTCGGCTTTCTTTCTGGCTTCTTCTTCGCCCTTGGCCTTTTTCTCCGCCTCTTGCTTTTTCTTTTTCTCTTCTTCTTCCTTGGCCTTGGCCTCCTGCTCAGCCTTGGCTTTGGCTTCTTCCTCGGCCTTTTTCTTTTTCTCTTCTTCAGCCTTTGCCTTTGCGGCTTCATCTTCTTCCGGCCTGGCAGCCTTTTCTTCTGCAGCAGGCTTGGCCTCTGCCTTTTTGGGCTCGGCCTTCTTTTCTTCTTTTGCAGGCTCGGCCTTTTTCTCTTCCTTCTTTGGTGCGGCTTTTTTGGGCTCTTCTTTCTTTTCTTCCTTCTTGGCAGCGGCTTTCTTTGGCGCAGCCTTCTTTTCCTCTTCTATGGTCAAATCCGGCTCAGGAGCCATGGAAGCAAAATCTATATCCACATCTGCGAGCTGCTTGGAAATGGGGGCGATATCTTCTGCCGAGCCGCCCTCCAGGATAAGATCAATAAAGCTTTTGACCATGCGGATGGATTCGGGATGACGCATAATCAGGATATCCGAACCTGCCATCAGGTAGGAAACCGCCCCTGCCACTTCCATCAGGATGCCGCGCCTTTCTGGATCGCCCAGTTCAGGGGCTTCATCCGCGCTCTGATTTGCTTCCTTGCAGCGCCAGACCTCATTTCCCAGATTGTTGATCATAGGATACTGCAGCTTGTCGTCGCCCTGTAGAAGGGCAGCCATCTTGATGCGCTCCATGACCGAGTAGGAATATTCCATGCCGTAGCCCAGACCGCCGGTGGTGGGATCGATTATAATCCTGTCCGTGGGGACACCAAGATTTTCGAGCAGGATATTTACCTGCTTGGCCAGGTTTACGTCAATTGGCGACGATGAAATCACCGTGTGCCCGAAACCCATGGCGCTTGCGCCGATGCCCTTGTGGTTGTCGTCTTCAACCGGGCCCAGAACGAGGTTTTCGCCCTCACATGACTCGGAAACCTTTTTAAGCACTTCCTCGTCTTTCTGATTATTGGCCGTTCCCCACAGAATCAGCGGAACATTAATTGCTTCAAGCACCTTTTTGACGGTTGCCACAATTTCATCCGGGCTTGCGTCTTTTCCGTTGGGATCCGCGCTTTTGAGCTGCAGGACAATCATATCAGCGCCGTAATCTTCCACACATTTTTTTGCCCATGCGGCAGGATCGGACAAAACGTCTTCAAAGGGTTTTTTTGCCGGCTCGGCCCAGTCCGACGGCTCCATGTCCCAGATTTCCATTGCGATCCTGGGTTTATTGGGCATTTCCCCTTCGAACGTATAAAGCGGAAGGCAGCTTTCGCCGCCGACCGTAACAGCTTTATCGCCTTTGCCGAGAGTGATCGGACTGATACTGCCTGCATAGGTTTCTTTAAAGATTTCGAAGCCCAATGTTACCTCCTTATTATTATACGATTTCGGTTGATGCTGTATCCTGACACAATCTCGCTAAAAAATGGCGCACTTCGACCATTATAAATATAAAAATATAAAAGGTGATTTTAATATCAAAAAAAAATGTTTTGTCAATAATTATAGATACACTTTTTCCTCCTGGGCCGTTGGCACCCCAAAAACAGGGACTACTGTTCCATCTGACGCTGCCGATCCTCGAGCCGCGCTTTGAGTGCCGGAAACAGATTCTGCTCGGTATGGGGCAGAAAAAGTGCTGCCACATAATTGTCCATAAAGGATTTGGTTTCAGAGAGCTCGAAGTTTGTCATCTTTTTGACGGTTGCCACCACGTCTCTTCTGATGCTGTTGGTAAGCGCACTCATCCGGGCGCCCATCAGGGAGCCGTTTCCTATAAAGGTGACTTTTTCCGCATCAATTTCGGGCAGCAATCCGATGGTCATGGTTTTTTCAAGATCTATGTAGCTGCCGAATCCGCCCGCCATAATAATTCTATCTAAATCATGGACAGAGAGCCCGACCTCGGAGAGCAGGGTCATACAGCCGCTGTAAATCGCCCCTTTGGCACGTATCAAATTGTCTATATCGATCTCCGAGAGAACCACATCCCGGTCCGCTCCGGCAACATCCTTCCATGCCAGCACGAATTCATAGACTCCGTCCACTTCACGGAGCCGCGGGGTATCCAGATCGCGGTTAAATTTTCCCCGGTTGTCAATTATCCCCATTTCAAACATTACAGCTACCGTGGTGATCAGACCGCTGCCGCAGATTCCTTTGGGCCTAACGTTTCCGATGGTGACATTCATCGGCTCCAGGGCGACCGGATCAATGGAAAAATCTTCTATCGCTCCTTCAGCAGCCCTCATGCCGAATTTGATGCCGCCGCCTTCAAATGCCGGACCCGCGGAACAGGCAGCGCACACCAGCCAGTCCTTGTTGCCGATTACCACTTCCGCGTTGGTACCGATATCCATGTAGAGCGTCACCTCTTCATCCTGGTACATGCCGGACCCCATGACGCCGGCCACAATGTCTCCGCCAACGTAGCTCGATACCTGGGGATAAACCAGGGCCGTAACATGATTGGGCAGATCCAGGCCGATCTCGACCGCCTTGAAGGGAGGATAAATATTTGCAGCAGGCACATATGGAGAACGCCGTATATACCTGGGATTAACACTTAAAAACAGCTGGGTCATTGTAGTGTTGCCGGAAAACGTGATGGTGGAAATTTCGTCTTTGTCGACTCCGGAGTTCTTTATAATTTTTGCAATGACCGAATTGATCGTGGAGATCGCCAGGGAATGAAGTTTTTCCAGCCCGCCCTGTTTTTCGGCATGCACGATGCGGCTTATTATATCCTCGCCGTAGCTGATTTGGGAGTTGAAATCACCATACTGGGCAAGCACCTCACCTGAAATCAGATCTATTACCTGCCCGTATATTGTAGTTGTACCGATGTCCACGGCAATGGCAAAGTTTCGGTCAGTGGTATCTCCGGACTGTATGTTTATCACACGGTTTCTGCCGTCTTCGCGCACCGGCCGGGCAATATTGACCGTAACCTTGTAATCCGCCTCCCGGATCACGTCCGGGACCTTACGGAGCACCGAGAGATCGAATTCCAGGCGGTGCTCGCCGTGATCCCGCTGAAGCGCCCCCACCAGTCGCGTAACATCTGCCTCGTTGTCCATGGAATCGGGTGCCGGCATTTCCACGTAAAGCTTTTCCACGGGGGGTACAAAAAGGCCCTTCTCCTTTAAATCCTCCAGGTTGAGCTGCTTGATGCGAGCTGTTTTCCTGGGGGTGCCCTGAAGGTTTAACACCTTGGCGTCAATAAAGGATTCAGTGGGAATACGAACGGTCAGATCGCTTTTTACCTTTGAAAGGCACGCCAGGCGGTATCCATTTTCAATGTCTTCCTTGCTTAACTGCTCCGAGATACCTTCATCCACTTCTCCGCTTTCGATTAAAACCCTGCACTTGCCGCAAACGCCCTCGCCTCCGCAGGAGGCGTTGATATGCACGCCTGCGTCCATGGCCGCCCTTATAAGGCTTTGGCCTTCATCTACGGTTATTTCCTTTTCATGGGGAAGAAAAGATACTTTGTACTGTGTCATAACCGGCTCCAATCCTGTTGTCGGTATTTATTTACCTTAAATTCTGACAGTCTCGTAAAAAGTCAATTTTTAGATGGCAAAGTAAAAAGTTCAAGATCAAGGCGCGCAAATACCGAGGAATGCAGCGTACTTAATCGTACGTGAAATTCCGCAGGGATGCAGCGCAACGCAGATATTGGACTTTTTACTTTGCCATCAATTCTCAATATATCCATAACTCATTGAACGGCAAAGATGCAAGAGTTTTGAGCATTATCTCAAAAAAATTGCCCGCCCTGATACACGGCAAAGGCCGCCAGCCAGGCCACTGCCGTAGTATAACCGACACTGAGCAATGGCCATTTCATCGAGCCGGTTTCCCTGGCTATTGCGGTCACTGCAGCAAGACAGGGTATATAGAGAAGCACGAATACCATCATGGCAAGGGCGGCCGCCGGAGTCATGCCTGAATTTCTCAGCGCCCTCCGCAAGGCGTCCGACTCCGTATCGCCCTCCACTGCATACAGCACCCCCATAGTGCTCACAACCACCTCCTTTGCCACAAAACCGGTAAGAAGCGCCACGCTGCCGCGCCAATCGATCCCGACAGGTTCGAAAACAGGGGATACGACACGCCCTATTCTGCCCAGATACGATTTTTCAGCATGTTCCACTTGTCTGGACCGGACCAATTCTTTAATTTCCTGTGCACGCATCTCAGATAACTCCTCTGCTTTCCCGGGCGTGGCGGAAGCAATCTTTTCCGTGTAATACTGCCGGGCCTGATCTATACGGGCATCATAATCAACCGAATAATCTATATTTTTCGGATACGCCGACAGAACCCATATAACTACGGATCCCACAAGGATAACCCCTCCCATTTTTTTTAAAAACATCTTGGCACGATCCCACATGTGAATCACAAGACTTTTTACCATCGGGATCCGATAGGGCGGCAGCTCCATGACAAAATGAGCGTCCTCGCCGCTTAACAGAAAACTTCGAAACAGCCTGCCGGTTAAAATCGCCACAAAAATGCCTGTAACATAAAGCATGAAAATTACGGTTCCGGCATTTGCGGCAAAAAAGGTTCCGGCCAAAACAATATAAACAGGCAGCCGGGCCGAGCAGGACATAAACGGAGTGATTAACACCGTCAGGATCCGGTCCTTTCTGCTCTCCAGGGTACGCGCCGCCATGATAGCCGGGACATTGCACCCGAATCCCATAAGCATGGGTATGAAAGATTTGCCGTGAAGGCCTATCAGGTGCATGATCCGGTCCATGAGAAAAGCAGCCCGGGCCATGTAGCCGGTATCCTCGAACAAGGCAATGCAGAAAAAAAGCAACAAAATGTTGGGAAGGAAAACAATGACGCTTCCCACCCCGGCGATAACACCGTTTAACAGAAAATCTCTTAGAACCCCCGCAGGGAGCACGGCGCCGAGCCCGGAAGAAAACCATGCAATGCCCGCCTCAAACCAGGCCATGGGGTATGCGCCCAATGTAAACGTGACCTGAAACATCGCCCAGATGAAAAAAATAAATATGGGAAAACCCAGAAACCGGTTTGTCAGCACCAGGTCTACGTTTCTTGAAACATCGATCCGCCTGCGCGTGGAGGTGGTAACCACCTCCTTGACAATACCCGCGATAAACCCGTATCTTTCATCAGTTAAAACTATCTCCGGCTCTTCTTTGAACAGCTCTGCCAGGCGGGACCGCAACTGCTGAGCCCTTTCTAACAGCTCCCGGCTGTCGTGCCCCAGTATCTGCTCAAGCCGTTTCTTAATTATGGAGTCGTCTTCGAGCAGTTTAACCGCCGTCCATCTGCGGTTATATGGAAATTCCGGACCGCTTTTTTCCTCAATAACAAGCCGCAGATCAGATATGGCATGCTCAATATCCTTGCTGTAGCGGACTTTTCTTGTCTCCGGAATATCCTGCCCGGATTCGGCGTGCTCTATAGCAACCTTTAGTAAATCCTCGATGCCCTGGCCCTTGTTTCCCACTGTAAAAACCACTGGAACACCAAGGAGTTCGGAGAGCCTTTCCTTGTCAATTTTGTAGCCCCGCGATCTTGCCAGGTCCGCCATGTTTAAGGCAAAGATCACTTTGCAGTCCAGTTCCCTGAGCTGGTTGGCAAGATACAGGCTGCGCTCCAGGTTCGAAGCATCGATGATGTCGATTACCACATCAGGATTTTCCTCCAGGATAAAATCCCTGGCCACGATCTCTTCAATAGAAAAGGGGGTGAGGCTGTAGGTACCGGGCAGATCGATTATCTTTAGAAGGGAGCCGAACTTTTCTATATCGCCTACTTTTTTCTCCACGGTCACACCCGGCCAGTTGCCCACTTTCTGGCGGGTGCCGGTAAGATGATTAAAAATGGTGGTCTTGCCTGAATTGGGATTGCCGGCAAGCGCTATCTTAAAACGCCTCTTATTCATTGGCTGGCTCCAGAGGCTCTACTTTGATGGCAGAGGCCTCGCTTACTCTAAGGGATATATGCATCCCCCTGATGGTCAATTCCAGGGGATCGCGCAAAGGAGCGTATTTTTCGATATAAAACTCGGCACCCCGGGTAAGTCCCATTTCAAGTATGCGCCTTCGAAGCCTGAGATCCCCCCCTACCGAAAGAATACGGCCGGACTGACCCTCTTTCATATCGCTCAAGCGCATGCCGGCTTGTTTATTCATAGACTACTCGGGCTCCACGATTATTTTCTGGGCAAGCCCGCGGCCGAGAACATAACGCTGATTGCCGGCTGCCACCACAAGCTGACCTTTGCCGTAGTTGGTAATAATTTCCAGTTCGTCATCCACCCTCAGGCCCATGCTCATAAGTCTTAAGCGCGAACTGGTTCCGCCGGAAAGCTCCCGGATCAAGACCCGTTCGCCCGCTTTGGCCGTGGCAAGGGGAATACGGTGAACCCGCTCGCTTATGCACCGATCGCATATTCCGTATATATCCATCCTGTGTTGCAGCATGTGAAACCCGTATCCCTGGGTGATTTCCATTTGAAGATCTTCCAGCCTTTCGTCTTCGAACTCTATTATTCGTCCGCACTTGGTGCAGACCATATGATCATGGTGCTGGCCCAGATGACGGTGCTCATAACTGAATTGGCCGTTTTTGAAAAGGTTTTTCCGGGCAAACCCGTAACGACACATCAGCTCCAGAGTCTCTTCTATAAAATTAAGTTCGAACCTGTATCCCTGGGGTTTCAATACAGACTGAAGTTCCTCGGCACTCATGTGCTGCTCGGTTTGGAGGAAGGCATCGAGCACCGCGAGCCGCTGGTCCAAAAAATCGATCTGTTCCTGGCGGAAAAGCGATTCAAACTGCCGGCGCTCATGTAAATGAATATTTCCCATGCAGGGCCACCCTCGAATAATTATATAAAAACATTATTATCTAATACAGCCAGCCGGACATTGTCAATAAGTCCGGAAAAGTTTCAGCAATTGTTCCGCGAATAATTATCAGATTGTTGTTATCCTGACTCAGTCTTATCGGGATCGGTATCGAAATCGGGAACGAAATCGACTCCGATCCCGATTTCGATCAAATTGCGAAAAAATTAGAAAAGGAATTCCATATATGCCGATTCCGGCGGCTTGAAAAATTAGCCGGGTATTGCTGGCAAATTTTCCAAAAACCTTTAATCCGCAAAAATCATCTCTTCCACGGAATATTTAATAATCAGGCTTGAAAAATCATCAAACCGGCAGTATATATTTTTTTCCGAAAAAAGAAAAATATATCCTTATGCGGAAAACAGGATCTGAGATCCTGGGTTTGTTAGGTTTGAAGCAGTACACAGACAATTGAACAAACTTTACAAGACTGGACAGAAATGCTGACTACATCCGAACAAAAAGGACTTATCGACGCTTATCAGCGGCATATCAATTATCTGCGTATTTCGATCACAGACCACTGCAATCTTCAATGCCTTTACTGTGTCCCGAGCGGAGCTGTCCAAAAGGTGTCCCATGAATCCATACTCCGCTATGAAGAAATTCTAAGGCTTGCTGCAGTCGGGGTACAACTGGGCATTACCAAGCTCAGAGTCACAGGAGGAGAGCCTTTTGTGCGTAAAGGATGCTGCGGTTTCCTGGAAAAGCTAAGTCGTATCAAAGGATTGTCAGACATCTCTTTGACTACAAACGGAATTCTGCTCCAACAGCACCTGCCCCGTTTATACGAAATAGGCATCCGCAGGCTAAATATAAGCCTGGACACCCTTGATCCGGATAAATACAGCAAGATCACAGGCGTAAACGCCTTTGACAGGGTCTGGGAGGCCATACTTTCCGCCCTGGAGATTGGGTTTTCACCGGTAAAAATAAACGTAGTAGCATTAAACGGCATCAATGACGATGAGCTAAAGGCTCTTGCGAACCTAACATTTAAGCTGCCTGTTCATGTCCGTTTTATAGAACAAATGCCCTTCGGAAGCCGGTATACCCAAAACCAATCCGCCCTTCTGGCCCGGCAAATCAGGCAACAGATCGAAACCATAGCCCCACTGTTGCCGGTTACCCGCCAGGAAAACGACGGTCCGGCCAGAAGGTTTAGATTTGAGGACGCTGCCGGGGAAATAGGGTTAATTACAGCGGTCAGCAGACATTTCTGCAGCGAGTGCAACCGGCTGCGCCTGACAGCAGACGGCCGTATCCGGACCTGCCTGCTGTCAAACAAAACAACAGACATTAAAACCGCCCTGAGGAACGGGGCTACGGATGAAGAACTGGCCGGAATTTTTCTTGCTGCAGTGGCCGACAAACCAAGGCAGCACAACATTGACTCCTTCCGCAGTTCCGAGCTCAACCGCATGGTATCTATCGGCGGATAAGGCTGATGGCCTTCCGGTAAAGTAAAAATCAGTCTGTCTTTATTTACTTTTAAAAAATTGATTGACAACTCACTCAGTTTTTGAAACAAACTTCCGGTATCCGCTTTTATTTTAAAAATCGACAAAAGGAGCCGCCAGAGACGTGGGCAGAAAAACTGCCATAATAAACGCAGCTACCCTGCTTTTTGCACAAAAGGGATTCGCCGAGACCTCAACATCGGAAATCGCTGAAAACGCAGGCGTGGCTCAAGGAACCCTGTTCTATCATTTCAAAAGCAAACAGGGAATAATCAGGGAGATTTTCAGCACCGCTGGGTCGAACTTCCTTTCCGAACTGCGAAAAGCCCTTGACAGCCGGGATACCGGAATCGAAAAAATAGAGGCGGCCATTCGGCTCAACGAGGATTTCAGACTGAATCACAGCCAGCAGATATTGATTTTTATCAGGATGTTTCCGGATATGAAAGACACGCAGAGCCCGGAAAGGGAGTTGGTAGAATCTCTGCGAATCCGGTCAATAGAAATAATAAAAAATTCTCTTTCTGCAGGCAGGGAGGACGGTACAATTGAATGCAGTGATGTTAACGAAACAGCCTGGATAATAAACAGCCTGATTTTCGGAATTTTGCACACAAGCATGATGCCAGCAGAAAACATGCCGGAGCTGACCGAAAGCGCCGTGATGTTCTGCCGCAGGGCGCTTAAACCTTCCGGATAATCCGGCAAAAAATATAAATCAGCAAGGAGTTTACCAGATGTCAAAACACGGCAAAATCTGCTTGATTTTATTAACTGTACTCGCCCTGGGCATGTTTTTTTCTAAAAACGCGGTATCCGGGGAAAACAAAGGGCTGACCCTTGACAGGGCCTACGGTGTCGCCCTTGAGGAAAACGAAAACATCAGGATTTCCAGGCAGGACTTGAGCATAGCCGAATCCGATATAGCCTCCGCCACTTCCAACCTTTATCCCCAGATATCAGCGCGGGGTGCCTATACCCGGCAAAAGGATATCAGAGCCTCATCCGCGCCGGAAAAATACGGAACAATGTCTCTTCAGCTTGACCAGCACATATACCAGTGGGGCAAAGTCTGGTCCGGCAGGGAAATGGCCAAGTACTATTACGAAGGATCAAGGTTTCGTCACATTCGCCGTGTTCAGGAAATCCTCTATCAGGTCGGCGTCCGCTATTATGAAGCCCTTCTGGGAAGGCGATCCATCGAAATTGCGGAAAACTCCCTTGAACGGGCCACCCGGCAGGCTGAACAGGCCAGGGCCAGGTTCGAGGCCGGAGTTGTAACAAAGACCGACGTGCTGCGCGCCGAAGTACAGGTCGCCCGGAGCCGGGAAGATCTTGAACGCGCTAAAAACCAGTATGATATTGCACGGGAACAACTGGCCCTGGAAATGGGTGTTGAATCCCTGCCGGGCAAACTTGTGGAACCGGAGGAACGCTCTTTTAAAAAAACATCCATATCGGATCTTTACGAAAAAGCAATCTCCAATCGGCAGGATCTGCTCCAGGCTGAAAAACAGCTTCGTGGCGCCGAACAACGCGTGGATTTCGAACAGGCAGATTTTTTCCCCAACATAAGCCTTACCGGCGAATACACGCGCACCGATGAAAAAACGCTGTTTTACGGGGAATCCGAAGACTGGCAGGCAAGCCTGGTACTTTCCTACCCCCTGTTTACCGGGTGGAATAACAGTTCGGAAGTCGCCAAAGCAAAATCCGAAAAACGACAGGCTAAATACAGCCTTGCCAGACTTCGCAAACAGATTCAAAACGAAGTGAGAAGCGTTTATCTCGATATCCAGACGCAGCTAAAAGTAATCGAGCAGCTCGAGCAGCAGGTTCGGTCGGCAAAGCGCAACTACGCGCAGATCAGCGCCCAGTTCAAAGAGGGCATGGTGACCGCGGTAGACCAGATAGACGCCTTTACCGCATTAAATGAAGCGGAAAACCGGCTGGCGCAGGCTTATTACACTTATCAGCTCGATCTTCTGCGCCTGAAACTTACAACCGGGACATTTAAAAACGATCTGCTGGAAAAGGAGATATTGAATGAAAAGGGATAAAAAACGCGGAATCCGTGCCGGCTGCATCTGCGGCCTTGGCCTTGCGGCAGCCGCGATACTTTTTATGTGCGCCCTGGACTTCTGGAGTCCCGCCCACGCACAGTCGGAAAAAAACACCCAGAATTCCGGGTCGTGCGTTAACGTGGATCTGGCACAGGTTGAAACCGCGGATCTCGAAGAGATTATCCACAGCATCGGAAGCATCGAGGCATTTCAAAACGTAACCATACAGCCTGAAACAAATGGTGTTATAGAATCCATCCATTTCAAGGAAGGCGCAAAGGTGGAAAAAGGCGAACTGCTCTTTACCATTGAGGATGCCAAGATCCGGGCCCAACTCAGGGCCAGGCAGGCCGCACTCGAGGAAGCCGAGGCCAACATGGAAAATGCCGGGTTGGTATATCAGCGCCGCCAGCGCCTGTATGAACAAAATGCCGGAACCGAGGAGGCGCGCGACGAAGCCCGCACCCGTTACCAGGCATTGACGGCACAGGTCAAACGGCTCGAAGCGGAAATCGAAAACATCCGGGAGACACTCGAAGATACCCGAATCCGGGCCCCATTTGACGGAATCGTCAACGAACATCGTGTGGATGCGGGACAAGTCGTGGATAACAAGACCGTATTGACCTCTATTGTTAAGATCGATCGTCTGAAAATCACTTTTACCGTGCCGGAGCGCTACATGCAACGAGTCCGAACCGGCCAGGAGATCCGGGTTAGCGTCCAGGCCGTGCCGGAAAAAACTTTTTCCGGCACGGTTTATTTCGTGGATCCTCAAATCGCACCTGCGACCCGCAGCTTAAAGATCAAAGCCCGGATGGACAATCCTGACAACCTTCTGCGCCCGGGCGGATTCGCCTCGGTGGAACTGATTTCGGGTATTCGTAAAAATGTGCCCGTGATTCCTGAAGAAGCCCTTATCCCGACTCGTAGCGGATACATGGTCTTTACAATCGAAAACTCGCGCGCAAAAGAGCGGGAGGTTAAAATAGGAATACGCAAACCCGGAATCGTTGAAATCACCAAGGGGCTTAAAAAGGGGGAAACAATCGTCCGGGCCGGCCATATCTCCCTTTATGAAGAAGCCAAGGTCTGTCCCCAATGAAACTGCAGCAGATTTTCATTATTTATAAAGGTATTGCACTAATATGATCTGGAATTTTTGCATTAGACGGCCCGTGTTGACCACGGTTCTTTTTCTGGTCATTTTCATCTTCGGCATGTACGGCTACAACCAGATGTCGATCCGGGAATACCCGGACGTGGAATTTCCCATTGTAAACGTAAGCGCCGTGCTTCCGGGCGCTTCCCCTGATGTAATCGAAACCGAGGTGGTCGAGCCCCTCGAAGAAGAGCTAAACACCATCGAGGGGATCAAGGAGATTACCTCCACCAGCCGGGAGCAGGTGGGCACAGTAACGGTTGAATTCGAACTCTACCGCGACATTGACCTTGCTGCCCAGGACGTACGGGACCGGGTCACGCAGGCGCGTCCCAATATGGCTGACGATATCGAGGAGCCTGTTATCCGTAAAGTGGATCCTGACGCCCAGTCTGTGTTGTTTATTTCGCTAATGGGAAATGAGCGCTGGGATCCGGTCAGGATTACCGAATATGCCGATACAGTGGTAAAAAACAGGCTGGAGCGGCTCGCCGGCGTGGGCCAGATCTTTCTTGGGGGTGAACGCAAATATGCCGTACGCATCAAGCTCGACCCCGCAAGTATGGCGGCCCACAACTTGACGGCCCAAGAGGTAATCTCAAAGCTTCAGGCCCAGAACGTGGATATCCCTTCCGGACGCATAGAAAGCCGGGAGCGGGAATTCCTTATCAAAACCGAAGGCAGATTCTCCTCGGCAGAGCAGTTTAACGACATAATCATAACTTATCACAACGGCGCCCCTGTTAGGTTGGCGGACGTAGGGCAAGCGGTCGACGGGATGGAAAACGACCGCAGCGTGGCGCGCTATAACCTTAAAAAATCCATAGGTGTGGGCGTGGTCAAGCAGTCTGATGCCAACCTCATAGATGTGGTCGAAAGGGTCAAAGATGAAATGGAGGACCTGTCCCGGGAGTTTCCCCGGGGTCTGGAGTACGATATTGCATCCGATAATTCCACGTTTGTAAGTGAAAGCATCAACGACCTTATAAGCACCATTTTTATCGCAATAGGACTCGTGGCCCTGGTAATCCTTTTTTTCCTTGGAACCCTGCGGGGAACCCTTATTGCCGTGATCGCTATGCCGACCTCACTTCTGGCCGGGATGGCTGCTATCTACTATATTGGCTTTTCAATAAATATGCTCTCCCTGCTTGCATTGATCCTGGTAGTGGGACTGGTGGTAGATGACGCCATAGTGGTTCTGGAGAGCTGCTATCGGCATATGGAATACGGCGCAGGCGCCAAACCCGCCGCCAGGACAGGCACCACGGAAATCGCCTTTGCCGCAATAGCAAATTCACTTGCCCTGCTGTCCGTATTTATCCCGGTGGCATTCATGCCCGGTATGATCGGGAGATTTTTCTTTGAATTCGGTATTACTGTTTCGGCGACGGTTCTGGCATCAACTTTTACAGCCCTTACATTAACGCCCATGCTGTGTTCCCGTTATCTTAGGGCTCCTGCGGCCTCGGACAAAAAGCCGCTCCTTTATCGGATTACAGACACATTTTTCAAGGGATTGGAAAAGGTCTACCATCCTCTGTTAAACGCCGCATTAAGACAACGCGCCATAACCGTGCTAATCGCTGTTCTGGCTCTGACAGCAGGAATTTTCTTTTTAACACGACTGGAGACCGAATTTGCTCCAAGCATGGACAGAAGCCAATTCCAAATATCCTTTGAAACCGTTGAAGGCGCGACCGTATCCAATACCGAACGTTACGGAGACCAGATAGAGAACATCCTGGCCGGCATAAAAGAAGTACGCTCCTTTTTTATGGCAATCGGCCTGTCCAGGCAGGGACCGGGCAAAGCCAATGAGGGAATGCTGTTTGTACGCCTTACCCACTATACCAAACGCGAACGCAGTCAGCAGGATATCATGGCCGAAGTCCGGCAAAAAGCCGAAAAACTTACAGGAGTACGGGTGTATGTAATCGAAGGAGGCGGTCCCGGAGGGGCCCAGGCTCCTTTGCAGGTGGTGCTCAATCATCCGAATCTCAATAAACTCGCCGATGCACAAAAACAGGTCATGCAATGGATGAGGGGGCAGCCCGAATTTGCCGGAGTACGCTCGGACATGAAACTTGACAAACCTGAAGTGCAGGTCTCGGTCGACCGACAGAAGGCCGGAGAGATGGGTATTACAGTGTCTGAAATCGCAAACACACTGAGACTACTGTTCGGCGATCCTGAAATAACCGAAATAGAAAGGGAAGGCGAAAGATACGAGGTGATCCCGCAAATAATCTCGCAGGACAATGTTCCGGAAAAAATCAACAGCCTTTATGTACGAAACAATGCGGGCGAAATGGTTAACCTGGCCAACCTGATTAATATTAAAGAAGCAACAGGGCCCAGTGAAATCCATCATTTCAACCGGGGACGATCGGCAACCATCAGCTCCCAGTTGCCGGCCGGAGTGCCCCTGGGAAGGGCCCTCTCAAAGGTAAATAATTATATCGACAACGAGGTCCCGGCTGAATTTCGCAGTTCTATTACCGGCCAATCACGGGATTTCAGGGAATCGTTCTATTATCTGACTATGGCATTGGTATTTGCAGTAATTTTTATCTTTCTGGTCATGTCGGGGCAGTTTGAATCTTTCCTTCACCCCCTTACCATCCTAATGTCGCTGCCCCTGGCAGGCGTTGGTGCCTTCGGCGCCTTATTGGCAGCGAACATGACCATGAACATATTTTCCTTTATAGGCATTATCATGCTGATGGGCCTTGTGACAAAAAACGCCATTTTAATGGTGGACTATGCCAATGTGCTGGTGGCAAGAGGCAATGCCGTTATGGAAGCCGCCAGGCAGGCCGCACAGGTCCGCTTCCGCCCGGTGCTGATGACCGCTATTTCCACGATCCTGGGCATGGCTCCCATCGCAATGGGCTACGGGGCCGGGGGCGAAGCACGTGCTCCCATGGGCGTTGCAGTATCAGTCGGAATGTTTGCGGCAACGCTTTTAACCCTGCTTGTCATTCCGGTGGTCTATACACTGTTTGACGCCCTTCAGGGAAAAATCATGCGCCACAAGCTGCTTAGTTTTGTGGCGGCCGGGTTAATCGCGGCATTGATTGCGATGTATTTTGTATTCTAAAAAATCCCGGGGACAGATTTCAAATCTGTCCCCGATTTAAAGGGAGTGCCGTATGAAATTTATGCATATAACTTTTCACTTTGAATACTCAGACCAAATCGAACAGATACTGGACCGCCATGAAATAGTTAATTACGTACGCTACCCGATGCGCGAAGGCAAAGACCGCGACGGAAAACATTACGGCAACCAAGTCTATCCGGGCAGCACCACCGTGGTCCAGGCCCAGATCCCGGAGGATCGGCTTGATGCTGTTCTTGGAGACTTAAAAGCATTCCGGGAGGAAAAAAGATCCCGCATGCACTTGGAAGCATTGGTGATTCCAATTGAAAGGCGCCTGGAGTAAACGGGAACTCCAAGGAGGTCCAAGGCCGGGGTCTGTTTTTTTACTCAAATACTCAAATCAAAAACCGCTGCAGAACACTTAACAGCTCGGGGTTGCGCACGGGCTTGGAAATATATCCATCCATGCCCGCAGTGAGGCATTCTTCCTTGTGTTCCGCCATGGCATGGGCGGTCATAGCCACCACCGGCATATCGGAAAAACCCTTTTCCCGAAGCCTTCTGAAAGCCTCGAAGCCGTCCATTTCAGGCATCTGTATATCCATAAAAATAAGGTCATAATCATCCGGGGCTTTGGTAAAGGTTTCTATCAGCTCATTTCCGTTGGCCGCCAGGGTAACACTGCACCCAAGCTTGGAAAGCATCATCTTGATCAACTTCTGGTTGACCGCATTGTCTTCGGCCACCAGCACTCTGCCCCCTGACAATGACGATCTGGGCTTTTCCTTATCCGGCTTTTTTCCTGCCGGACCCCCGGTCCCGGTTTTCTTCTCGCTGCCCAGCAATTCGTGAAGCACCTGGAACAATCTTTCCCGCCGGATCGGCTTGATAACGGACTGATCGAATCCGGCCCGGGCAAACATCTCCGGATCGCGCTCCCCGAGGTAGGAGGCGGCGATAAGCGACAGGTACGGGATCTCCGGTATTTTTGAGGCCCTTATCTGTCTTGCAACTTCGTAGCCGCTCATTCCCGGCATGTGGATATCGATGATACAGGCATCAAAAGGGTTACCTGCCACGATCGCCCGTTCAAGGGTCGGAACCACCTCCACGCCGTTTCGCAAATCCGAGACCCTCAGTCCGGCTGAATGCAACGCGTTTTTTAGCAAATCAAGATTGGCCTGGTTGTCGTCCACGATCAATATCTGGCGGTCTGCGATCCCGGCCGCAACCTCCTGCCAGGAAACCACCTTTTCCGAGCGTTGGAACCATGGATCAAAATAAAAAATGCTGCCCACATCAGGCTCGCTTTCCACCCGTATATAACCGCCCATAAGCTGAGCGAGCTGCCTGGAGATCGAAAGGCCCAGGCCTGTACCCCCGTACTTTCGAGTAGTTGATCCGTCCGCCTGATGGAACGGTTCAAATATTTTTTCCTGTTTTTCCTCCGAGATGCCGATGCCGGTGTCCTGAATCGTGGCACGGACCTGGACACGGTCTTCTTCGGATTGCCCCAACTGAAGCGAAAGGGCAATCTCGCCGGACTCCGTAAATTTGGGAGCATTCCCCATCAGGTTTAACAGTACCTGCTGGAAGCGAACCGGATCGCCCTTCAAATAGGAAGGCAGCCGTTCGTCAACGTAGCAGATCAACTCTATCGGTTTTTCGCCAATCTGAGGTCTGATGAGCTCGCATACATCGTAGGCCAGAAGCTCCGGGGAAAAATCGATGCTTTCCAGCTCCAACTCGCCGGATTCTATCTTGGAAAAATCCAGGATATCATTGATAAGAGTTAACAGCGCCTCGCTGCTGGACCTTATGGTTCTGGCAAAATCAAGCTGGGTTTCATTCAAAGAAGTATCTATCAACATGTCGGTAAACCCCAGCACCGCGTTTAACGGGGTACGCACTTCATGGCTGACGTTTGCCAGAAACTGACTCTTGGCCCGGTTGGCTTCTTCTGCATTTTTTGCGTATATCTGGGCCTCTTCGATGGCCGCCTGCAGCTGTTCGTTAGTTCTCATCAAATCAGCCGCACGCTCCTTTACCATTTCGTCGAGATGGTCCCTGTGGCGCTCGAGTTCCCGGGTGGTCTGTTTATGCTCCTCTATTTCCTTTTCCAGAGCCTCATTTTTGCCCTTTAACTCCTGGGCAAGGGCTTCATTGCGCTCGAAAACCCACGAGAATCTGCGAAGCAGGTTTTTTTCGAGCTTCTGGTCCAAACGGGATTCGGCGGCACTCTGTTCAAGCTCGCCCAAGCGCTCAAGAACACGCGAGACCAGGTTAAGCCAGGGACGCCAGTACCGGGGGACCTTTTTTATTGCCCCGGAATCCACCCCTTCCGAACGGTTCTGCCGGGACATATATCCGAGCATTCGCTTGGCGGGATTGATAAATAGGCTGTATACAAGCCATATCAACACCCCCAGAAGAATCATGCCGGCGGCTGCGGGCAGTGTGCCAAGCAAGCCCCCGCCTTTGAAAAACGCATTCAAAGCTGTTACTATCAGGGCGGCGGCAACTAGGGCGCTCAGAATCCATACAACCAGTTCATACCGCCTTGCAAAGCCGGATGCCGCATTATGCAAGGAATCCCTTTTCATTGCAGGTCAAATTCCGGTTCTTTTTTCAATAATGAAACTGAATCATGGTGTCCCCGAGTTCGATCACATCAAACTCTTTTAACTTTACCTCGGATTTTACAGCCTGGTAGTTGAGCTTTATTCTGGGTTTTCCGGCAACAGGGCACACGTAGTAGCCGTCGGGCCTTTTTTCTATCTTAGCCTCGGTTTTATCCACCCGCCATCCCCGGACCCGGATATCGCAACCCTGATCCTTGCCGAGAAACGTTTCGTCTTTGTTCAGACGAACAGGCTCGAGTTCTTTGGAAAGAAAGCTTAGCAGTGCAGAGGCCGATCCCTTTTCCCCCTGTTCGGCGAATTCCGCCACACTTCTTGCAAGGCGGGCCCTGTGCTCCTCTGTATCGAGCTGCATGGTTGCCTGCTGGTCGGCGTTCTCATAGGAAGCCGGTTTTTTTTCATCCTTGCCGTAGGCAAACAACAAGGTGTGATTGCCCAGGGAAATCACATCCCCGTGAGACAGGCGCCGGGAAATAACCAGCTCCTTGTTTACGAAAGTACCGTTACGGCTGTTGAAATCGGTTAAATAAAAATGTTCGCCTTCGGGCTCGATCTCTGCATGCAGGGTTGAAACCGCTGTGTCGTCTATGGCGATTTCGTTTTTCTCAGCCCTTCCGATCCGGATTCTGCCCGACGGATTGAGGCGATATGTCTTTAATTTCTTTTCTTCATGTTTTAGAATCAAATATGGCATTTTGACCTTATACACAAAATTGGGTTCAATATTCAACCTGTTATACTAAAATTCTATATAAGCCGGTTAAGCCTGAAAATCAACATGAAAATATAGTTGACGCAGTCATCGGCTAAAAGCTATTTTTAATAATATCAGATATCCTCATAAACGGAGCAACATGGCCGAAGCGCACTCCAATATAAAGTCGATAATAGACTTCTTCCTGAACCTGTTTGTAATCCAGACTCTGGGACGGGGCAAGGAGCCGGACTCCGCCACAGCATCCCTGGTATCGGAGGATTCGGCCAAGACCGCTGTTTATGAATTCACAGTAAGGGGAGGCGGGGTAAAAAAGCACAGACGGATAAGCGTGCAACCCATCGGAGAGAAGGTAGGAAGTAAAAGTGCCTGCTATAAGGTAATTTACGACACCCCCCTGGTGGTAAAAATCCCGCCCTATTCAATAACCGATTTTTCCGAGTACCTCAAACACATCCGCCGCGAGCACCGCATTGTAAATCGACTTTCCCCGGAGATCTCGTGCGTATTTCCCAAGCTGGAAGCGATTCTAAAGATGGTGCCGTTTTTAAAACTCTCGGATTCCTATCGGCCCGAGGAAATCGAAGACGTCTATATCAACCAGATGACCAGACGGCCGGGACTGCAGCAATACTTGAAAATCGGCGGCAGTTTTGTTTTCTTCATGAGCCTGACCCCGCACATGTTTTTCAACCAAATGGTGGAATCCATCCACAACCTCAAGGGCAGGGTCAAAAACGACATCGTAAAGAACCTGCCGGAAGCCTTTGACAACCCTGATGCCTTTGAAAGGCTTTACGGAGAGGACAACTATCCTGTATATCTGGAATTACGAAACATTTTTTTGAAGTATGAAGATTCCGTCAGGCACCTTGCAGAAAAATACGGCAATGAGCTATCAATACCCGAATATCGATGGCATGAATGGTTCTTCTCCTTTCTGGCCGGATTTGTCCCGGATATCAGCGGGTACGAACTCCCGGAACAATTCGGCAGGGAGGTCCATTCCCGTGCCAGCCAAGTGATAAGTGATCACAAGCAGAGCGTGGAAAAGATCTATCGCATAGTGCACAACAGGGTCAGACAAAAAAACTTTGACACCAATCAAGCCCGGATAAAGGGAATAATAATCAATGTCCTGGAACTGCTCTACCAATTAAGAGAACGCAACCTGGCATTAAGAGACCTGAAACCGGACAATATGTACATTGACAGGCATCTTGATGCGGCGGACCACATTCTGGCAGATCCGGAGCTCTACGGTTTCGGGCTCATCGATCTTGAAACCGCAGTGTGCTTCGATCCGGACGGGACCCCCGGTCAACCGCTGCTTGCAGGGACCCCGGCCTATGCAACCCCTTCACACCTGTTTTCCAACAAACTGCTTGAGGCGCTGTACCCGGAAGAGCTCGGCCGCATTTTCCGTATGCAGGACTGGTATGCGGCCGTGGGAATAATGTTTAACGTGATTACAGGCAAGCTGCTGTTTGCAAAAACCGCCCGGCTGATGCCCGAAATCCTGCGGGCCAAAAGGCAGGGATCAAAAAACCAGGCCGATCATAAAGAAATTTACAAAAATATCTCCGGCAGATTCTGGCAGGCCGCCACAGAGGAATTCAAGGAAAACATTGAATCATACGGAAGCCGGATCACGGCCCTGGAAATGGATCTGCCTTTTCATTTAAAAGACTTCCTCAAAACGGAAGCCGAAAAAGAACAGCGTATGATCCTGGACTCTATTGCCTTGTGGCTGGAAAAAAGCCCGGCCCTTTCCCGTTATCAGGACCGAATCCTGGCGGCTTCCCATGAGAATATCGTCAAGGCTATCAAAAAACACAGATCCGAAATACCCCAATCAGCAAGGAGTTCGGATGCCGCCCTCCGGGTGCTGGATCGCATCGCTATCTGCAAGTACAGGCGGGAACATCTGGATCATGCCGCAAAGCGCCTCTCCGAGCCGATCCATGCCCATTTTCTTCTGTCATTTATTTTCGACAGGGCCTTTTATTCAATGTACCGGCAGGAATGGTCAAGAAAACAGCCCTGCCCCACCGGCCCCTGCCTTGAAACATACGGAAAATCTTAATCCAGGATGCGGTGACGCTTCAGCTCGGCTGAAAAATCATCCAACTCTTGTTTCAGCCCGGCAAAAATTTCAGCAGCCCGCGAAAGGTTGTTTTCCTTTGCCGCGTATTCAAGGTCCGCTAAAGAGCGGCGCAGCCTTAATGCAGACAGATTGGCGGAAGCGCCCTTTAGCGAATGGGCCGCTCTCATTGTGCCGTCTGCATCGTTTTGCCCCATCCGCTCCCGGATCAGCTCAATTGTTAAATGAGCGTCATCAAAAAACATCTCCGCAAGCTGCCTTGCCAGCTCCAGGTCGCCTTCGACCCTGGCAAGAAAATCCGCTTTATCAAAAACAACGTCACTGTTATTGTTTGCCATGCCTGCTATCCCTGATAATTAGTCCCCGAACAAAACCCCTGGTTTAAGTATAATCCGGAATTTAATTTTTTAAACCGGAAAACCCACCTCAATTATAACCAGCGGATCCTCGCCGGTGCTTTCGGCCCCGATTCCGCTTTGCGGGGCGATCTCCAGGAAAAGCCCCTTTTGCGCATTCATAACCGAATCCTCCCGCCGGATCCGACCGGTACCTGAAATGACCGTCCAATGAAACCTTCTTTCGCAAGGCGCCGTGAATTCCATCGTCTTTGACGGCCGGATGCTTATCCGACGGATCATATACTCCGGATCTTTTGAAATCCGGGTCTCCGTACCCCATTCCGAATAAGCGGTCTCACGGCAAAAAGCCTCCGTTCGGTTTTCCCCCTTAAGCACAGCGGCTACTGACTTGACGTCCTGGGCCCTGGAACGGTCCGCCACCAGCAGGGCATCCGAAGTCTCCACCACCACGGTATTCTCAATGCCCAGTACGGCCACCAGTCGGCTGTCGGAAAAGACCAGGCTGTTTTTAAGCCCGCGGGCAATGACTTCGCCTTTTATCACGTTTCGGTCAGCATCCTTGTCTCCGGCCTCCCACATGGCATCCCAAGATCCCAGGTCGTTCCAGGCGGCCTGAAACGGAACCATTGCACCTTTTTTTGTTTTTTCCATAACCGCATAATCTATTGAATCAGACGGGCACCGGGAAAATGAGGCCTGATCCAGACAGAAGGCTCCGTCCTGGAATGTCGCCTTCTGCCAGGCCTCTTGGCATGAAGCAACGATTCGGGGGGCATATTTTTCAAGTTCAGCATACACATCAGCCGCGCGAAACAAAAACATCCCGCTGTTCCAGCAATACTGACCGGATGCGAGGTATTTCTCAGCTGTGTTAAAGTCCGGTTTTTCCACGAAACGATCTATTGCACAAACCTCGGTCAGGCTTTCCTTATCAGTGTGATTATGATTATCAAGGGCTCTTCCCTTGCGGATATATCCGTAGCCGGTCTCCGGGGTATCCGGAATCACTCCGAAAGTGATCAGATAACCCATGTCGGCATAACGGTCGGCAGTATGGACCGCCCGGCAGAACGCATCGGTATCACCTATCAAATGATCTGCAGGCAGAATCAGGATGCGCGCATCGCTGTTAACAGAAAGCGCCTTAATAGCTGCGACCGCCACTGCCGGCGCCGTATTTCTGCCACCGGGTTCCAGGATCATGGCAGACTCCTGATACCCGTCAAGCTCCAGGAGCTGTTCCGTGACGGGATAGCGGTGCTCCTTGTTGCAGATGACCATCGGATCCGCCGCATTTTTTACTCCGCCCAAACGAACAAGGGTCTGCTGGAACATGGTACGGCTTCCGGTCAGACGTAGCAACTGCTTTGGAAACAGCTCACGGGACATGGGCCACAACCGGGTCCCGGAGCCCCCGGCAAGTATCACCGGAATGATCATTAAAACCTCCCTTTGCCGTGTCTATACCCGTGTATCTCTTCTGGCACCCCCAGAATCGGCTTTCCTGTATAAGCCCGGCAGACTCCCGCCTGAAAAGCCCCAGGCAATTGCCTGGAGACAGTCTCAAACACATCCCGCGGGCAGGCGAAAAGCAGTTCATAATCCTCGCCGCCTGAAGCCATAACCTGCACTGGTGCCCATCCGTATTTTTCACAGTATTTTGCCAGTTCAGGACCTACCGGCGCGGCCGAAAGATCCAGATCCACAGTCACCCCGGATGCTTCGGCAATATGTGCCGCATCTCCCGCGAGACCGTCGCTTATATCCATTGCGCACTCAACCCGGTTTTGAGCAAGCACGCAAGCGGCGTCAAAACGGGCCGCAGGGCGGGTAAAGGCGCGAATCAGTCCTGCAAAACTATCTTCTCCGCGCTTCAGGCAGTCCAGGCCCGCCCTTGCCAAACCCAGCGGACCTGTAACGTATACGCCCCATCCGGGTTTGGCGGCGGAACGTAC
>JAIPDT010000026.1 GCA_021737545.1 Desulfobacteraceae bacterium | reverse complement strand
ATTGCAGGAGTTTGGTAGTTTGTTATTCGAGTTTCGACTTCCTTTTACGCAAAAATACCGCGGCGGCTGTGTAGACTGCTTTTAACGAAACCATCGGCCATTAATTTTTTAGCTCTTTTTGATATAATATACCCGCTCTCCGCTTTTACGGGTCTCCACCAGTCCCGAAGCTGATAACTCCGACATTTTATCTGCCACTGATTCTTCTCTAAGGCCGAATCCGGCGGCAATATCTTTTGTCGTGCAGGGGCGACGCGATAGCATATCCAGGATTTGCCGGTCTACTTCTTTCCCACGTCCCGCGTTGCCCGAATTTTTAAATTCGGCTATGACTTCGGTCCCCCGGCCCAGGGCCGAAGCCAGGCTTTCCAGGCTTTCCATGGAGACCTGTCCGGCAAAATCTTCTGCAGGCGGGCGCACGGCGGTATTAATGTGAACGCGATCCGGGCAAATAGATTCCAGAAAAGGTTTAAATCCGGTAATTGCCGCCTCTGTATCGTTTACCCCCTGCACAATAAAGATTTCAAGCCATATACTGCCTGAATAAACCCTGCGGAACTCGGCAAGCCCGCGTGTCATCGTCTCAAAGGAAATATCCGGATGCGGACGATTTATTTTATTGAAAAGATTTGCGTTACAGGCATCCAAAGACGGCAGGACCACATGAGCCTGCAATAAATCGTTCCTAACATGTTCAGACCACAGAAGCGAACCATTGGTGAGAACAGCCACTTTGGTATCGGTCATCTGTTTTATCCGTTCTATAATCAGGCCGATATCACTGTTTAAACACGGCTCCCCTGAACCGCCCAGGGTGATATAATCGGGTTTAATTCCTTCTGCCAGCCTGCTTTCTAGTTCCGCAAGAATCTTTTGTGGCTCGATATATGGCTTTCGTTCAGTGGTGGTCTGCGGAGTTCTTCCGATCTGACAATAAATACAGTCGTAGGTACAGGTTTTGTAGGGCACGAGATCCACACCGAGCGATCTGCCCAGACGCCTGGAAGGCACAGGCCCGTATACAAGCGATCTGTCGTGTTTTATATCCCTTGGCAATCTTTTTCTCCTCTTTAACCCAGCTCAAAATGATCACGGAGCGAAGAAATCGACTCCAGCAAAATCCAAGGCAGGGGGCTTTTTGAACTTTTTGCGAAACAATCAAATCTTAAAACTTTCCTTTTTCCCCTGAAGACTGAAATGTTTTGGCAAGCGCGTCGATCCTGCGCGAAAGAATATCCCATTCTATGCGCACGGACTTTAAAATCTCCTCCCAGTTAACGAACAAATCATCAATGACAGCCGCGTTTCGCTTTACTTCCCTCCAGTTGTTGCAGACGCTGTCGTATAGATCTGAAAGGCGCCGGGCGCAGTTGAAGCGGTCAAGTCTGCGGGCGGTCCGGAGGGCTGCTTTTTGCCGGGCATCCATTTTTTTGTCATTTTTGAAAAATTCTTCCATTGCATCGGCAAACTCGCTCTCGGAAGCATCGCCCTCAAGCAGGCGTCCGTTTGTCCGGTCATTTACCACTTCCCGCACACCTGAGGCATCCAGTGCGATTACCGGCGTAGCCGCGGCCATTGCCTCGGCAATTACCATGCCCTGGGTTTCTGTCTTGGAAGAAAAAACAAACAAATCCATGGCATGATAGGCGTCTATTAAAAACTGTCCGCTCTGTTTTCCGGCAGTGACAAGCCTCTTATTAACTCCCCGCTCCGCAAAAGCCTTTTCAATCAAAGCTTTGTCCGGACCCTCACCCACCACCAGAAACCATGCCCGGTCATCTCGCTGCAAGTATTCCATGACCGCCCCTGAGAGGTAATCCAGGTTTTTTTCATGTGCCAGCCGCCCCACGTGACCGATGACTCTGACGTCTTCCGGGATACCGAAGCTTTTGCGAAACCGCAGGCCATCGCCTGTCTGAAAATACTCGCAGTCCACTCCCGTGGGGATTTCGGTTACAGGGGTATTTACGCCGCGCTTTTTTATCAGATCCGCGATGCTTTTGCTCGGGGCCACCACATGGGTGCACATGTTGGCGTAAGCGGTGGACATTTTTACAACGAATTTCTTCATTTTCGGGGATTGCGAGGACACGTAATGGGTATATTCCTCGTATAGAGTATGGTGTGTAAATACAAGCGGCAACCGCCGCCTGTAAGCCGCCCTGACCGCCCCATAGCCGAGCAGGAACGGATGATGGCTGTGGATGACATCCGGTGCAAATTCATCGATTTTTTCATCAATGATAAATGGTATGGGAAGGCGGACTGAGAAATCGCTGCCGTTGAAATTCTGGATTGCCGGCACCCGAAGCACACCTGAGCCTTCAGGATTTTTTTCAACATTATCCGGATATGTAGGAGCAACGATTAACACACGATGGCCGAGCTTTTTCAGGTCCTCTTCAAACCGGGACACCGAGTTTGCCACACCGCCCACATGCGGAAGATATGTATTGGTGAACATGCAGATATTCACTTTTCATACACCTCCATTTGAAAATGGGTGTGGTCCTGACCGGCATCCCGGACAGCCTGAGAAAACCCGGGCAGGGAAACCCGGATTTCCGGGCTGCGCACGCGCCAGTTGCAGCTGACCTCCACCAGGGCGAACCCGTCTTTCGGCGTAATATTCACGGTGACCGGACCATACGGCGTGGGAGTCGGTCCGAAACCCAGGGGTTCCGAGCCGGAAAGCCACTGCGGGAATACTCCTGAACCTATAACCAGCGCGTTTTCCTCTTCGCGTACAAACAGGCTGCGCATCATTAAAACCCATTCCGCTGCGGCCCATCCGTGCTGGCCGTCGCCCATGCATCCTCCTTTGGTGTGCGGATGAATGGCTTCGGGCCACTGACCTGTGGGAGAGGCAAGATCGGCCACATTGCGAATCAATGTCTGATAACGCGGATCTCCGGCCCGAAGCAGGCTCTGAGCAATATCCAGGGTAAGATACGCATTGATCCCGGAATGGATCATGTCCTGGAAAAAAGCGCCTTCATAAAAGCACTGGTCCATCAAAAACTCCACGGTATTCATTATTTTCGGATCACCGGCCGGAGTAAGCTGCAGAGGGTAGTCCGCCACCAGGGAACCTACTGCGCCCGCATCCATACGGCGATAGGGTGAGGCAGGAATCGCCCCCCGGCTCTTCCATTCCGGAACAGCGGAAATGCTGCTGAATATGCACTTTGAAAAATCCTCATACTCTTTATTGAGTTTTTCACCCAGGGTTGCGGAATGATACCTGCGGGCCATCACAGTCGCGGCTGCCAGGCCTGCCAAGCCCCAGAAATCATCCCAGTAATAATAATCATTAGGGCCCAGGTGTTCAGCGCTAAAGCCGGCCGGCAGCAATCCCGCATGCCTTACTGCCGGTCTTTTAGGTGTGCGTTTCTTTTCAATCCATTCTGCAGCCTTCAAAGCGGACTCCAGCCAGCCTGCAGAAGGTTTGTTTCCGGTAAGCTCCAGATACCTGTGCATGATCCAGAGCACCTGACCGTTGGAATCCCATTCCCCCTCCTGGGAACGGAAATAACCGTTCATCTTCTGTCTTGCAGGAAACCTGTCGATACAGTTCCGGCTTCTTTCAAGCATATTTGCCGCCATCATGGAATTTAACATCAGGCAGGCGTCACGAAACCAGAAACGACGATAGGTATAAGGCCCCGGCACGGGGTCATGGGCCGAAAGCATAATCAGCGTGCGTACCGCCGTATCATAGAGAAACCGGAACTTTTCATCCGGGACTTGCATTTGTGCGGTCTCACCCAGCACACCCTCCCAGGTGTTCACCGGGGTTTTTCTGCGCGTGCTGCGAGACGGCATATCCTTTTCCAGGTCCACGGATATACGGATGTGTTGTTCGTCATTTGTCGGCAGAGGAAAAAATGCTGCAGAAGTTGCCATGCCGACGCTGCACTTAACATTCTTAACGCTCTGGGGGTCACGCCATTTTTCGATAACATCCCCTTCGGAATAGCTTGAAAAAACAACTTTTTCCGGCGGGCGATCCATGTATATCCTTGTATGCCGGTTGACTAACCAAAACGGCCGCGCATGATCCTGGAATTCAATGGACTCTATAAACTGGATACCTTCAGGATTATAGGGGCGCAATGCGACAACCAACCACCCCCCGTTTTCTGCGCGCCCATGGGATGAAATCACTGCGTAGGCCGAGTTGTTCTCCACATCCATGGACAGTTCGGTATTAAGAGCAATGCCCTCGGTATCGCACCGATTTACGATTTTTAACCCGTCTCGGCCGTCCAAATGCTGAACCACATCATTGCGCATGCACGGAAGCAATTTTTCGCCTTGTGCATCAATAATCCAGCAATCAAGGGACCATCCGTCATATAAAGGTGTTACCAGGCCCCTTGGATCCATGACGGGATAGACCGGCAGATCCGGATGTCCCACGGCGGTCCAGTTTCTATGCGTAATATTGACATGGCTGAAGGCAAAACCGCGCGGGATAAATGAAGGATCCCCGGGGTTGAACTGCTTTTGCACCCAGAAAGGCCATACCCAGTCCAGATTGTATTGAATCGCCTTTGTATTGATAAGGCCCCGGGCATGAAAGATGATACCGGCACGCAGCAATTCGATTGGCTCCTGTACCTCCGAGGGCTGGGAAAAACGTCTAACCCTCGCGGCGAGCTGAATAGGATCAATAATACCGAATCGTTTTGCCGCGCGTTTAACAATAAATTTCCACGGCAGCCATCGGGCAAACATAAACTCTCCTTTGTCGGTTTATATCTGTATAAATATAAATAGTTTTGGTAGCCTGTCAATTAAGGTTTTACGGATTTGCGCACAAATCAGCGGCGGCACTTACAGTGAAAACCGGTTTTCCGGGGAATTCTCCATATATTTTCAGGAATACTCTTTATCGGGCATATAAAATCTGATATAAGACACTGCTGAATTGCAAGGTTATCAAAAAACGGAAACTTATAATTGACAGAATCGTAAAAAGAAATAATCGACTTTTTATAAAACCATCACAATTCGGTTTATTATTAAAAATCCGGGGAGTTAAGCATGTCCGAATATGACGATACCGGCTCTTCAAACGGCTCTGAAGAAGAAAGCTTCGAGGAGCTTTTTGAATCCTACATGAAGGATATGAAAGACGATCTGCGGATCGGCGAACAGATAAAAGGCGAGATAATCGCCATAACCCGTGACTCAGTCTTTGTAAAGACCGGCACCAAGGCTGACGGAGTGGTGGATAAGTCCGAGCTTTTAGACAGCGAGGGCAGCCTGCCTTACAGCCTCGGTGACCCCGTAACCCTTTACGTGGTTGCCAAAGATGAAAGCGAAATACGGCTCTCTAAGGCAATGACCGGAGAAAGCGGTATAAACCAACTCTATGAGGCCTATCGCAGCAAAATCCCTGTACACGGCCGGGTTACCGAGACCTGCAAAGGCGGCTTTCGGGTGCAGGTTATGGGAAAGAGTGCTTTTTGCCCTGTAAGCCAGATAGATACAACATATGTGGAAAACCCGGAAAACTATGTTGGCGCGGATTATGAATTTCTTATCTCCAGAATCGAGGAGAAAGGAAGAAACATAGTAATCTCCAGGCGGGAACTGTTAAACCGCTACATGGCCGAACAGCGACAGGAGTTTTTAAAAACCGTTTCCGTCGGAGATATGTTAGAGGGACGAATCACCAGGCTGATGCCGTACGGCGCATTTGTGGAGCTGACCGCCGGCGTGGAAGGCATGGTGCATATATCTGAAATTTCATGGTCAAGGGTAGAAAAAACCGAAGACGAGGTATCTGTCAATGATACGGTGAGAGTAAAAATCCTGGATATCAGTGAGCCGGAAGAAAAGGAGCAGCGGCAGACCCGGATATCGCTTTCCATAAAGCAGGCACAGCAAGACCCCTGGCAAAACATAACCAAAAAGTTAGAGCACGGGGACAAGGTCGAAGGCAGGGTCACAAGATGTGCCGATTTCGGAGCCTTTGTGGAAATCGTCCCCGGCGTGGAGGGGCTGGTACACGTCAGCGAGATGAGCTACAAAAAACGCGTGCTCAAGGCGCATGACATGGTATCACCCGGGGACGTTGTCCCGGTTATGGTAAAAAGCATAGATCCTGAAAACCGTAGGATTTCGCTTAGCATGAAAGAAGCCGAAGGCGATCCGTGGCTAAACATTGAGCAACGCTATCAGCCGGGCCAACAGGTTGCCGGCACAATAGAAAAAAAAGAATCCTTCGGCTATTTTGTCGCGCTCGAGCCGGGAGTGGTCGGGCTGTTGCCGATTTCGAAAATAAATGCCTCGCCTGATGCAAAACAGATTGAAAACCGCAAAGTCGATGAACAGATCCCGGTTTTCATTGAGAATATCAATCCGGCAGAGCGGAAAATCAGCCTGGGCGTAGCTAAGGAGTCTGATACGCAGGACTGGCAATCCTACCAGAATTCAAATTCAGCCGGTTCAGACATGGGAGAGCTGGGAAAAAAACTCAGGGAAGCGCTCAAATCCAAAAAATAAACATAGTTAGCTTTTAGCGAATAATCCGTTTATAACAAGCAGCAGAAAACCGACACCTATCAGAATAACGTATAGCGGTGAATGGACTATAAAATCCGCTCCTGCTCTAAGCGGTTCAAAAGGAAGCCCTTCTATCCATTCCATGCTCTTTGCGCCAAGAAACCCGTTCAGGCTCTTACTGTAAAACCCTTCCGGCCTGCCCATTAAAATGCCTATGGCGTGAAACCCGAAAAACACCACACCCGCAAGAAACGCCAGTATGCCCATCCACTTCACTGTTTTCATGACCCCCCCGGCAATCATGCAGTTTTTGTTTTAAAAAACAAATACTTAACAAAATTATAAAAATGCCGCCTTTATAAACTCCCGGTTCATCCGGGCTATCTCGGTAATTGAGATCCCCTTGGGGCATTCGAGTTCGCATTCGGCTTCATTTGAACAGTTGCCGAAGCCTAGTTCGTCCATGGCACGAACCATGGAAAGGGCTCGTTTCCTGGCCTCGGGCCTGCCCTGCGGCAGAAGCGCCAAATGTGAAATCTTGGCTCCTGTAAACAGCATGGCCGAAGCATTCGGGCAGGCGGCCACGCACGCTCCGCATCCAATGCAGGTTGCCGCGTTAAACGCCTTTTCCGCATTTTCTTTTGGTATGGGAATCGTATTGCCGTCCTGGGCGCCGCCGGCATTGATCGATATATATCCGCCGGCCTGAATGATCGTGTCCAGAGCACTTCTGTCCACCGCCAGATCCTTTATCACGGGAAAGGCCCGGGCCCGCCACGGTTCAATCACAATGGTGTCGCCGTCTTTGAAATGGCGCATGTGCAACTGGCAAAGCGTGGTTTCGGGCATATGACCGTGAGCACGTCCGTTTACCACCGCGCCGCACATCCCGCAGATGCCCTCCCTGCAGTCATGATCAAAAGCTATGGGTTCAATGCCCTGAGAGGTTAACTCCTCGTTTACCACATCAAGCATTTCAAGAAACGACATCTCCGTAGAGATTCCTTTGGCGGGATAAGTCTCTAAAGAGCCCCTGGGATTATTTTTATTCTGGCGCCACACCTTGAGAGTCAGGTTAATGGTTTGATTACTCATTTACTTATAGCTCCTCTGCGTCAATTCCACGTTTTCAAAATGCAGTTGTTCCCTGTGCTCGACGGGTTCCGAGTCCGGTCCCGTATATTCCCATGCAGAAACGTGGCAAAAAGTTTCGTCACAGCGCAAAGCCTCATTGTCCTCGGTCTGATATCCAGTGTTAAAATGACACCCGCAGGATTCCTCGCGCCCAATGGCGTCCTTTACCATGAGTTCGCCGAATTCCAGGAAATCGGCCACTCTGCCGGCATTTTCCAAAGCCTGGTTAAAATCCGCCGCATCGCCCGGAACATTTACGTTTTTCCAGAATTCTTCCCTGAGTTCGGCAACTTCTTTTCCGGCTTTTTCCAGGGATTGTTTATCCCGGGCAATGCCGCATTTATCCCACAGGATTTTACCCAAAGATTTGTGAAAATCGGTAACCGTGCGCCTGCCGTTAATGGAGAGCAACTTGTCGACCTGTTCACGAATGCGATTCTCGGATTCCGCAAATTCCTGCGCGGAAGTATCTACTTCCGGCAGGTGCGTGCCGGCAAGGTAGCCTCCCATTGTATAAGGTATAATAAAATAGCCATCTGCCAAGCCCTGCATAAGAGCGCTTGCACCAAGACGGTTTGCACCGTGGTCGGAAAAATTTGACTCTCCCAAAGAAAAAAGACCGTCAATGGTTGTCATCAGATTGTAGTCAACCCACAGGCCGCCCATGGTATAATGCACCGCAGGATAAATCCTCATGGGGGTGACATAAGGATCCTCCCCTGTGATCTTTTCATACATTTCAAACAGGTTTCCGTACTTGGCTGCAATCGCCTCCCGACCGTCGCGGGCGATCGCATCCGCAAAATCCAGGTATACCGCATAACCTGTTTCACCGACTCCCTTGCCTTTATCGCACTGCTCCTTGGCGTTGCGGGATGCCACGTCTCTTGGCACCAGGTTGCCGAAACTCGGGTATTTGCGTTCCAGGTAATAATCCCGCTCCGATTCGGGGATCTGTTCGGGAGCACGCTTGTCGCCGGGTTCCTTTGGCACCCAGACCCTGCCGTCGTTTCGCAGGCTTTCGCTCATAAGAGTCAGCTTGGACTGGTATGTGCCGTGGACGGGAATGCATGTAGGATGAATCTGGGTAAAACAGGGGTTGGCGAAATACGCACCTTTCTTGTAACAACGATATGATGCAGTAACATTCGAGGACATGGCGTTTGTTGACAGAAAATAAGCATTCCCATATCCCCCCGTGGCAAGCACCACAGCATGGGCGCTATAGGATTCAAGTTCGCCGGTAATCAGGTTTCTTACCACTATGCCCCTGGCCCTGCCGTCGACAAGAACCACGTCCAGCATCTCTCTTCTGGGAAAAATCTCCACCTTGCCGGTATTAACCTGCCGCATAAGCGAGCTGTATGCACCCAGCAGCAGCTGTTGGCCGGTCTGCCCCTTGGCATAGAAGGTTCGGGAAAGCTGGGCGCCGCCGAATGACCGGTTATCTAACAGCCCCCCGTATTCCCGGGCAAAAGGTACGCCCTGGGCAACGCACTGGTCAATGATATTGACACTTAATTGTGCAAGCCGGTAAACATTGGCTTCCCTTGATCTAAAATCGCCGCCTTTTATCGTATCATAAAACAGCCTCCAGATGCTGTCGCCGTCATTTGCATAATTCTTGGCGGCATTGATCCCGCCCTGGGCGGCAATGCTGTGGGCGCGCCTGGGCGAGTCCTGGATGCAAAAATTTTGAACATTGTATCCGAGCTCTCCGAGAGTAGCCGCCGCCGATGCCCCGGCAAGGCCTGTACCGATTACAATGATGTTAAACTTCTTTCTGTTGGCCGGATTTACAAGCTTTAGATCAAAACGGTGCCGGTCCCATTTTTCATGCAATGGACCGGTCGGTATTTTGGATTCAAGAGTCATTTACCACCCCTTTTTATGTAACTGCACGGATATAGATGGGAACAAACGCGAAACCGACCGCGGCCGCAATGGCAAAAAGTATACCCACTGTTTGAATTACAGGCATGTATTTTTCGTGATTGAGCCCCAGTGTCTGAAAAAGGCTCCAAAACCCGTGCCTTATATGTAAGCCGACCAGTATAACCGCCGCTATGTAGGTCAAAGTGTACCACACGCTGGCAAACGTGTTGACCGCGGCGTCATACGGGGTCATCTGCGTCCTGTCAATAAAATGAAACTGAAGCAGATGCAGAATTACATACAGCAGAATAAAAAAACCTGTATAAGGCATGGTACGCGAACCAATGGTCCTGCCGCCTGCGCTTTTTGTTACCGCATATCGCGTGCTGCGCGCACGCCAGTTCTGAATAAACAATACCGTGCCTGTAGTAACATGAATCACGGCAAGAGCCAAAAGCACAAGTTCGATTACCAAAATGAGCGGATCCAGCTTGTGCAGGGTCTCTACATACGCAAGAAAAGCCTCTTTGCCGAAATAAAAACTCAAATTCCCGACCAGGTGAACTAATATAAACCCTACGAACCCCATGCCGGTAACCGCCATAATCAGCTTTTTGCCTACAGCGGTGGAGATATTTTCAATAAACCAGTTCATGACATATACTCCCGGAAAAAACGCTTAAAAAACCTTTGCGCAAAACTCGCCTATCCGGCCGAGGTCCTCGCATACATGTACTCCGCAGGCTTTCAGGGCTTCCACCTTGCCCTGAGCCGTACCCGCCCCGCCGGAAATAATAGCGCCGGCATGTCCCATCCTCCTGCCCGGCGGGGCCGTCATGCCGGCAATAAAACTTACCACCGGCTTGGAAACATTTTGTTTAATGTATTCCGCGGCCTGCTCTTCTGCGCTGCCGCCTATCTCTCCCACCATCACCATGCCTTTGGTCTCGGGATCTTTTTCAAAAGCCTCCAGGCAGTCGATAAAATTGGTGCCGTTTACCGGATCGCCGCCGATGCCGATACATGTGGTCTGGCCGATGCCCTGCCGGGTAAGCTGGTAGACCACTTCATAGGTCAGGGTCCCGGAACGTGACACAACCCCTATGGGTCCGCCCGGCTTGTGAATAGGACCGGGCATTATACCGACTTTGGCCGCACCCGGCGTAATGATTCCCGGGCAGTTGGGCCCGATTAACCGCGGGGTCTTTGTGTTCAAATAATGCTTAACACGCATCATATCAAGCACAGGTATCCCCTCTGTTATTGCAACTATTAAATCAACTCCGGCATCTGCGGCTTCCATTATTGCATCTGCAGCAAACGGGGGGGGGACAAAAATCAGGCTGCAGTTGGCCTCTGTTTCTGCAACCGCCTTTTCCACAGAGTCAAACACCGGGACTTCGTCCATTTTTTGGCCGCCTTTGCCCGGCGTGCTGCCGGCCACAATTTTAGTGCCGTATTCGATGCACTGCCGGGCATGAAACTGCCCTTCCCTGCCAGTTATTCCCTGCACCACCACCCTGGTGTCTGCATTAACGAATATACTCATCGTCTATCCTCTCAAAACGTATGAACAAATAAAATAATTCCGTTGAATTCTTGTACCTTGAACCTTTTAACTTGTGCCTTTTTTATGCCGCCACCAGGGCTGCCACCTTCTGCCCGGCATCCCTTAGATCCCCGGCTGTCTGCAGGTCCAGACCGGATTCGGCAAGAATTCTTCGACCTTCTTCCACGTTGGTACCTTCCATTCGTACAACCAATGGAACATCGATTTGCGTGTTCTTTGCCGCTTCCACGACCCCTTTTGCCAGAACATCGCATCTCAGAATACCGCCGAAAATATTTATCAGAATCGCCTTGACCTTTTTATCCGACAAAATAATCCTGAAGCCGTTTTCAATCATTTCGGCAGTGGCGCCGCCTCCCACATCAAGAAAATTTGCAGGTTCCGCGCCTGCCAGCTTTATGGTGTCCATGACCGCCATGGCAAGGCCCGCACCGTTTACCATGTTGCCGACTGTGCCGTCGAGATTGATATAATTGAGGTTGTATTTCGAAGCCTCCACATCCAGGGAATCTTCCTCGTCAAGATCGCGCATTTCCGCGACTTCCTTCTGGCGGTAAAGAGCATTATCGTCAAAATTGATCTTGGCGTCAAGGGCGCACAGCTCCCGATCTTCGGTGATCACCAGGGGATTGATCTCAACGAGCGAGCAGTCCCGGTCGACAAAGAGCCTGTAAAGGCTGGTAAGCATCCTGGAAAAGGACTTTATAAGTTCCTTGTCCAATCCCAGCCCGAAAGCAACCTTCCTGCAGTGATAAGGATAGATGCCGGTTAGGGGATTGACGCTTACCTTGATGATTTTCTCCGGGGTTTCAGCAGCCACGGTTTCAATGTCCATGCCGCCGGCTTCGCTTGCCATGATCATAATTCCTGCCGACTCGCGGTCTGCCATCAAACTCAGATAAAGCTCCTTTGCAATATTTAGCCCCTTTTCAATAAGCACGCGCTTGACAGGCTGACCTGCAGGGCCGGTCTGGTGGGTGACAAGATTCATGCCGATAATATCTTCTGCATGCCTGACCACTTCTTCTGTGTTGTTTGCGATTTTTACGCCTCCGCCCTTGCCGCGCCCGCCTGCATGGATTTGGGCCTTTACAGCCGCGGGAAAACCGCCCAGGGTTTCGGCAACTGCCTTTGCGGACTCGGGGGTTTCGGCTACTCCGCCCCGGGGAATAGGGATACCATACTCGGAGAACAACTGCTTGGATTGATATTCGTGTATCTTCATAAATCTGCTCCCGTCTATTTTGCGATTACGCAAAGCACGTCGTTTTTGGCGACCGAGTCGCCCTCTGAAAAATTAATCGACTTTATGGTTCCGGCAACCGGGGTAGTCAGAGAATTCTCCATTTTCATGGCCTCCAGGACAACCACCGTATCGCCTTCTCCAACCGCGTCGCCTTCTTTTTTCTCATATCTTACGATTATGCCAGGCATGGGCGCCTTGATGGGATGTCCTTCCACATTCGGCGCAGGTTTTGAAGATTCAGCTTTGGGCGCTTCCGGTTTTTGCGCCGAAGCCTCTGCCTTTGCCTTTGGCTCGTTAAATGCCGGTTTGGCTGGTGAAGAGCCTTGAACGGCGGATGCGCCGGAGACAAAAGGCGTGCCCGCATCTTCGACCGCCACCTCAAATTCCTCGCCCTCTACATAGACATTGAACTTGCGCACGTGTTCGCCTTCGGGCGGTTCGCTCTTCTTTTCCATTTTCTTCAGGGCATCCCTGAATTCGCCCGAACGGAGCCTTCTGATGAGCTCTTCTTCTTTTTTCGCTTCTTCCAGGCTCTTGGGCTTCAATGAGTCGGGCGGGGTTTCCAGGCCGTACTTGTATTTCAAAAATTTCTTGCCCGTAACCGGATACAGGGCATAGATGAGCACATCGTCAATATCCGTGGTGATATCTTCGACCTCCTGCTTTGCCCTTTCAAGTTCCGGCTCCAGGATTTCCGCCGGCCTGCAGTCAATAGGTTCCTCACCCCGGGGATAGCCTTTGAGAGCCTTTTTCTGAACCTCGGGGTTCACTCCGGCAGGGGTCTTGCCGTACAGCCCGAAACACAGGTCCTTTACCTGGGATGTAATCATTTTGTAGCTTTCGTTTTCATCGTCAAACAGCACGTTGTTTACGGTCTGGATTCCGACGATCTGGCTGGTGGGAGTCACCAGCGGCACCTGTCCCAGATCCTTTCTCACCCTGGGCAGCTGCTCATAGACCTCGTTGATCCGGTCCAGGGCGTTCATTTCCCGCAGCTGGTTGACCAGGTTGGAAAGCATCCCCCCGGGGGTCTGGTGCAGCAGCACGTTGATGTCGATCACCGAGAGCCTGGAATCATCCAGAAGATGCTTATACTTGGGAAGAATATCTTTTTCAAGTTTTCCGTTGATTGCCGCCAGAGACTCTATGTCAAAGCCGGTATCCCGATTGGTTCCCAGAAGCGACATCACAAGCGGCTCGATTGCCGGATGCGAGGTTCGGTAGGCATAGGGACTCATACAGGTGTCAACGATATCCACGCCGGCTTCTATGGCCTTTAAATGTGTAAAGGGTGCCATGCCTGAGGTAAAATGGCTGTGCAGATGAATAGGGACGCCGATGTTATCTTTCAGCGCCTTGATCAGTGGAAATGCGTCATACGGGGAAAGAAGGCCCGCCATGTCCTTTACACAGACAGAGTCCGCTCCCATTTCTTCGAGTTCTTTGGCTTTTTGAAGAAAATAGTCAAGATTGTAAACCTCCCCTCCCATGCGCGGCTCTGTCATGGAATAGCACACACACCCCTGAAAGTGCTTGCCGGATTTTTTGATCACTTCCACCACGGTCTCAAAGTTACGGAAGTCATTTAGCGCATCAAAGGTCCGGAAAATATCCATGCCGTTTTCCGCCGCACGCTCCACAAACACCCGGGCTACGTCATCAGGATAATTCCGGTATCCCACAAGGTTCTGGCCGCGCAAAAGCATAGAAAAAGGCGTTTTTTTGAAGTATCGCTTTAATATCCGAAGCCGTTCCCAGGGGTCTTCATTCAAAAACCGGTGCATGGTGTCAAACGTGGCACCGCCCCACACTTCCACGGCCCAGAAACCTATTTCGTCCATCATTTCAGCTACCGGTATCATGTCCTCGGTTCTGCCGCGGGTGGCAAAAAGGGACTGGTAGCCGTCGCGCAGGGTCAAATCCTCGATTTTGACCGGATTTGCAGCCAAAGACCGATCCCGGCAGTATTTGAGTTCGGTCTGCTTAAGCTCATGGTGTTCGGTCATTACCAGATCTCCTCAGGATTTTTGTTTTTATAGATATTTTGTCCCAATCATGAATCACAAGAAGCTTTTAAAGTAAAGTTTTTTATATAATTTTTTTGAAGCCTCTTTGCGATACGCGGGTTTATAACAAATGTTTTCAGTGAAATGCTTTCATCTGAGTCATTGTGCGCATCTGCATCTGTGCCTGTCTTCCGCTAAGGGACCAGGTGCTTACGCCGCACGGGGAAACCTCCGCATGAGAGGTTTCGGAAAAGTCTTCTTCCGCTGTATAAATCTCCCGTGCTTTTTCGCAATCAAGATAATGCATAACCGCAGCAATCGCTGCACGTTTTTTCTTTTCCATAATTAATCACCTTTATGCCGGAATATTGCCGTGCTTCTTGGGGGGCAGAGCCTGCCGCTTTGTACACAGGATTTCCAAAGCTTCGATCAAACGCGGCCTTGTCTGGTTCGGTACAATCACATCATCTATGTATCCCCTGTTGGCGGCCACATAAGGGTTTGAAAAAAGCTGTCTGTATTCCTCGATCTTTTCCTTCCGGGTGGACTCCGGATCACCGGATTCCTCGATCGCCTTGCGGTGAATAATGTTGGCCGCCCCTTCAGCGCCCATAACCGCAATCTCGGCGGTCGGCCAGGCAAACGCCATATCCGCGCCCAGATGCTTGGATGACATGGCTATATAGGCTCCTCCGTAGTCCTTGCGTAAAATCACCAGCAGCTTTGGCACAGTGGCCTCGGAATAGCACCACAGCAATTTTGCGCCGTGCCGGATTATCCCGCCCCATTCCTGTTCGCTTCCGGGCATATAGCCGGGAACGTCGGCCAGGGTCAGCAACGGGATATTAAAGGCATCGCAAAACCTTATAAACCTGGTTGCTTTATCAGAGGCGTCAATATCCAGACATCCTGCCAGATAAGAGGGCTGGTTGGCAATGATGCCGACCGTGCGTCCGTTTAACCGGGCAAAGCATACTACTATATTTCTTGCGTAATGCTCGTGAGGTTCAAAAAATTCGCCGTTATCCACGATCCTGGAAATGACGTCCTTTACGTCATAGGAAAGATTGGGGTCATCCGGCACTATGCTGTCCAAGCGCTTATCGCTTCTTTGCGGATGATCGCCGGTGGCCACCACCGGCGGGTCCTCCATGTTATTGGCCGGCAGATAGGATAGCATGTGGCGTATCCGGTCAATGGCGTCTTCATCAGAGTCGCATGCAAAATGAGCAACACCGCTTTTCTCGTTGTGCGTGGTCGCCCCGCCCAGTTCCTCGAAGGTGATCTCCTCGCCTGTAACACCTTTTATAACCTGGGGGCCGGTGATAAACATGTGACTGGTCTTCTTTACCATGAACACCCAGTCTGTCATGGCCGGAGAATAAACCGCACCGCCTGCAGTAGGCCCCATTATTGCGGAAATCTGGGGAATTACGCCCGAGGCGACGGAGTTTCTGTAAAAAATTTCACCATAGCCCCGGAGGGCATCCACGCCTTCCTGAATCCGGGCTCCGCCCGAATCATTGAATCCCACCATCGGAACTCCGGCCTTCATGGCAAGGTCCATAATCTTGCAGATCTTGCCGGCATGCATCTCGCCCAGGGTCCCCGCCCTGGCGGTAAAATCCTGAGCATAAGCAAAAACCGGACGGCCGTCAACCCGCCCGTGTCCTGTGACCACTCCGTCCGATGGGATGTCGGTCTCGTTCATTCCGAAGTTGACACACCGATGCTTGACAAAGACATCGATTTCGCGGAACGTTTCTTTGTCAAAAAGCCGCTCCAGCCTTTGACGGGCGTTCAGCTTCCCCTTTTCCTTTTGTTTTTCAACAGCCTTTTGCCCACCCATTTCCCGCATACGGGCCTTTTTTTCAAGAAGCTCGTTTATCTTATCCGAAACCCCGCTCATTTTCTCTCCCTTTCGTGTTCATCGGCTTTTTCCTTGATCTGCATGAAACGACGTATCTTTTTAATCCCTCCGCCGAGAAGGATCACTGCCATGAAATAAAAAGCTATCCGCAAAAAAACGCGGGCTGAAGCAAGATATTCAATATCCTTTGCCTGTTCCATGATCACAGAGATCCGGAAAAAAAAGGCCACCCCCATAACCACGAGGGCCACGCCCCAGATCAGCTGCAACAGGTCCCGGCTTGAATAAAGATCGCGCCTCAAAATATTTTCCTGGAAAATGAATTTAGTCTTTAATATTTATATTGTTTGCCTGTATTCTGGTTTATAGCTGTATTGCCCGGATGTGTCAACTCGCATTAAACAAACGGCTTTAAACAAAAACAAGACCGGTGAAAGGAAATAATGGATTTAACAAATCAACAGACCGAACATAAACTGCAGCTGCGCAACCTGACAGTAGGGGATTACGAGGATGTCAAGGAAATCATGGACCTGGTATACCCAGACAAGATGGGCGCCTGGGACAGAAGCGAATTTCACACCCTGATCAGCCGTTTTGCAGAAGGACAGATCTGTATCGAAGACAAGGGCAAGGTTGTGGCAGCCGCCTTGAGCATAATGGTCCAGGCGTACATGTATGAAGAGAAACATTCATATGAAGATGTCATCGGAAACGGCCGATTAAACAACCACGACCCTGACGGCGACGTACTCTATGGGATCGATATATTCGTTCATCCGGACTATCGCGGTTTGCGCCTGGGCAGACGCCTTTATGACGCAAGAAAGGAACTTTGTGAAGAGCTTAACTTAAAGGGCATAATTTTCGGCGGACGGATACCCGGCTACAATGAACACCATGAAGAACTCTCGCCTCAGCAGTATATCGAAAAGGTTAAAAACAACGAAATTTACGATCCGGTGCTCTCGTTCCAGCTGGCCAATGATTTCCATATAAAAAAGATCCTGAAGGACTATATCCCGGAAGACAGCCAGTCCCGCGCCTACGGGATTTTAATGGAATGGAACAACATCTATTACGAAAAAAAACGCAAACTGTTCGGCGGCAGAAAAGCCTATCCGCGTATCGGGGTTGTGCAGTGGCAGATGCGCCCCTTTGCCTCGTTTGACGATTTTATCCAGCAGGCCGAATTTTTCGTGGATGCGGTGGCCGGGTACAACTCGGACCTGGTTCTTTTCCCGGAGCTGTTAAACGCTCCCCTGCTGCGCAACTTCAATCAGGAAAATCCGGCAGAATCCATGCGCTCGCTGGCCGAATACACGGAACCCTTAAGAGAGTCCTTCCTTCAAATGGCCCTGGCCTATAACATTAATATAATTGCGGGCAGTGTGCCGGAATGCATAGGGGAGAACCTTTATAACGTATCCTATCTGTGCCGCAGGGACGGCACCTGGGACGCACAGTACAAGCTGCATATCACCCCGGATGAATCCCTGTACTGGGGCCTGCGCGGCGGCAATGATCTGCGGGTGTTTAACACTGACATGGGCAAAATCGGAATACTGGTCTGCTATGACATAGAGTTTCCCGAAGTTGCGCGCTACCTGGTGGACAAAGGCATGAACATCCTGCTGGTTCCCTACTGGACTGACACCAAAAACGCTTATCTGCGCGTAAGGCGATGCGCACAGGCACGTGCCATTGAAAACGAATGCTATGTGGCGATTTCCGGCAGCGTTGGCAACCTGCCGCGGGTGGAAAACATGGATATCCAGTATTCCCAGGCAGCTGTGTTTACCCCTTCGGATTTTGCATTTCCCCATGACGCCATAGCGGCGGAAGCCACGCCCAACACGGAAATGACGCTGATGGTGGACCTTGATCTCGATCTTCTAAAAGAACTTCGCCAGCAGGGAAGCGTACGCAACCTGCAGAGCCGCAGGAGCGATCTGTACAAAATACTCTGGAAACCCGGCACAGGAGCTCTGGAGTATTCCATTTAATACGGCCTTCGGTCTTCTATGTCCTGCAGGCGCGCGTCAAAATCGGCTCGTCTGGCCTCAGCCTCTGCGGACAATTCTTCTAAGCGCGCAAATCCATCATCGATCTTTTCCCGGCATTTGTTCAGCGCCCGGGAGAGTTCGGCAATTTCTTCGCCGTTGCTGCAGCCTGCGGCATCCTGCATTTTACGGTTAAGCTCCTCGAGTTCGTCTTCCCACTGAACAATGGCATCTTCGGTTTGTTTGATCTTTTCTTCCAAGGGCTTTAAAGTTTTTCCCTTTTTAGCCACGATCTCGGATCTCTGCTTTCGAAACTCCTTTCTGCTCATTTCCCGACCGTTCTGCCCGGCCGGGCCTGCCTGCCTGCTGCGGGTGTTATCCTCGTCTTCGCGCCAGCCGACATCTTCTAAAAATCGCTGATATGTGCCGTCAAAGACCTCGATGCCTCCGTCCTGAAACACGATCAGCCTCTGGGCAAGAGCATGCAGAAACATTTCATTGTGCGTGACCATCACCACTGCGCCGTCGAAATTGTCGATAGCTGAAAGAAGAGCATCACAGGACTCCATGTCAAAATGGTTTGTGGGCTCATCTAACAGCAAAAAATTCGCAGGCCTGGCAAGAAGCTTTCCCAGCATCACCCGGCATTTTTCTCCGCCTGAAAGAACCCGGATCTTCTTTAGAGCATCGTCGCCCTCAAAAAGCATGGCCCCGCAAATGCTGCGCGCAGCCTGCCTGCCCATGTCCGGGTTTGCCGCCAGTACCTCTCCTTCCACGCTGCGTTCATCGGAAAGGGTGTGGATGTTGGTCTGTTCAAAAAGCCCTTTGACGATGTTGGGATGATTTTCAATGCGGCCGATCTCCGGCTTGAGCTCGCCGGCCAGCAGCCGGAGCAGAGTTGTCTTGCCCGCTCCGTTTCTGCCCACTATGCAGATCCGCTCCTGCGGGCCGATGGTAATGGAAAAGTTCGAAAACAAGGATTCGCCGCCGGCTCGGGAAAAATTATAAGAAAACGAAAGATTTTCGGCGCTGAGCATGTATTTGCCGGTAAAAGGCGCGTCGGTAAAGGAAAAATCCAGGGTCTTGGCCTTTTCCAGCTTTTGTTTACGGGTAAGCTTATTAAGCGTCTTAACCCTGGACTGGACCAGGTTGGCAAGCCTTGCCTTGGCCCTGAATCGGCTGATGAAGCGCTCGATCTCCTTTCTCCGCTTCTCATCGTTTTGCCGGGTTTTCTCGTATACCTCTTCTTCCTGTGCGATCCAACTGTAATACTTTTCAGTATTGCCGGCGATCTTGCGCACCTTTCTCCTATGTATGCCGGCTATATGGGTGACCACCCGGTCCATGAAGCTTCTGTCATGGGTGATGAGAAAAAGCTCTCCGGGCCAGTTTACCAGAAACCGTCTGATCCAGCGGATAGACGTAATGTCCAGGTAGTTGGTGGGCTCGTCTAACAAAAGCATGTCAGGCCTGGATACCAGCACTCTTGCAAGATTGAGGCGCACCTGGTAGCCGCCTGAAAATTCTGAAGGCGCCCTGTACATATCCGAAGCTGAAAAACCAAGACCGGCAAGTATTTTTTCCACCTCCCAGTGCTGGCCTTCCGAATCCGGGGGAAGTCCGAGCATACCTTCTTCTAAGACCGTGGGCGAAGAAAATTCTATAGCCTGGGAGACATGAGCGATGCGATAATTTTTCGGACAGCTTATGGTCCCCGAATCAGGAGATTCCTCGCCGAGAATCATCCTGAAGAGAGTGGTTTTTCCGTGGCCGTTTCTGCCCACCAGTCCTGCGCGCTCACCCGCATTGACACGGAAACTGATATTATCAAAAAGAATGTTTCCGCCGTAACTTTTGGTCAATCCTTCGATGTTAATCATTATTCCTGTTTGTCTATTCCCAGCTTGCTGCATCTGTAGCGAAAGGAGCGGAAAGTAATTCCCAGAAGCTCTGCTGCCTTGTGTTTGTTGCCCCCCGAGCATGAAAGCGCCTTTTCCAGATAGGCCCGCTCGATTTCCTCCAGGATGTTGTCCAGGGCAACGCCAGTGGGAACCTCGTCAAGATCGAATCTGCGGTTTTCAATTCCTTCGATCCACCGCCGTTTGTGAATAGAAAGTGAAAGATTGTCAGGCAGTAAAATATTGGTGGTCGACAGGGCAACACTTCGCTCGATGAGATTTTCCAGCTCCCGGATATTTCCGGGAAAATCGTATCTCTGGAGCAGATCCACAGCATAAGAAGAAATCTTGGTAATTTCCTTGCCAGCCTGCCCGGAATATTTTTCCAAAAAGTGCTGGGCCAGTGCCCGCAGATCTGCCCTGCGCTCGCGCAGCGGCGGAACCTTGATTTCCACAACGTTTAACCGGTAATAAAGGTCTTCGCGAAAACGCCCGGCGATCACCTCGTCTTCCAGGCGCTTGTTGGTGGCCGCGATAATCCGGATATTCACGGAAATATCCTCATTTCCGCCAACCGGCTTAAAGGAGCGCTCCTGGACCACCCGCAGCAGTCTGACCTGAATTTGAGGACTTAAATCCCCGACTTCGTCGAGAAAAACCGTTCCGGTGTCAGCAGCCTCAAACAGCCCCTTCTTGTCATGGCTGGCACCGGTGAAAGCACCTTTCTTGTACCCGAAAAACTCGCTTTCCATAAGGGTTTCCGGAATACTGCCGCAGTTTATTACTACAAACGGAAGATCCGCACGGTTACTTTGGGCATGTATGGCGCGTGCAATGAGCTCCTTGCCCGTGCCGCTCTCGCCGGTAATCATCACGCTGGTTTTGGTTGGGGCCACCTGCTCGATGAGCTCGTAAATATGCTTCATCCTGGGGCTGTTTCCCACCAACAGACCGAAATGAAGACTTTCGCGAAGTTCGTCGTCGAGTTGCTTTTTTTCGTCAGAAAGGGTCTTTAATTCAAGGGCCTTTGAAATGGTCTGCTTTAACTCGTCATTGTCAAAAGGTTTGGGCAGATAATCATACGCGCCTTCGTTCATGGCCTCAACCGCATTTTCAGCAGTTGCATAGGCTGAAATCATGATCACCACGGTATCAGGATTCGCTTTCTTGGCTTTTCTCAATACATCCAGGCCGCTGATATCTCCGAGGCGGATATCGCATAACACAAGATCAAAGGTGTCCTGATCCAGCATGGCGTTTGCCTGCCTGCCCGTCTCTGCGCTTTTTATGTGATAGCCTTCCTTGCCGAGCATGATCTCTAAAAATTCCCTCATGCTCAGCTCATCATCGACTACCAGAAGATTTACCCTGTCTGTCATTCTGTCATATTGAAGAAAAACTCTGGTTATACTTCTTTTGAAAGGTCGAATGCGACTGTTCCGCCTGCAATTGTATATACCGCCCTGCCTTTCAGATTCCAGCCGTCAAACGGGGAGTTGCGGCTTTTGGATCGCCCCTTGCGGGCTTTGTAGGTATATTTTGCAGAAAGATCTATAATAGTAATATCCGCAGGCATGCCGGCAGCCAGCCCGCAGGACTTGCCAATGATTTTTGCCGGATTTTTCGACATAGCGGCAATCAATTGCTCCAAAGACAAAATGCCTTTTTCCACCAGGTCAAGCCCGAGGCCAAGCGAGGTTTCAAGGCCGATGATCCCGTTTGCTGCCATGTCGAATTCAACTTCCTTTTCAACCTGCGAATGCGGGGCATGATCCGTAGCAATTGCATCAATGGTGCCGTCTGCCAGAGCTTGCCCGACCGCAAGCCTGTCAGCCTCGGCGCGAAGCGGCGGATTCATCCTGGCCCGGGTGTCATAGGAACCCACGGCTTCATCTGTCAAAGTGAAATAATGCGGGGCGGTCTCTGCGGTGACTGGGGCTCCCCTGGTTTTTGCCGCCCGGATGGCTTCCACAGACTCCCGTGTGCTGACATGTGCGATGTGAACCGGAGTGCCGGTAAGTTCGCTTAAAGCGATATCGCGCATAACCATTATGCTTTCGGCTGCATTGGGAATACCTGCCAGGCCCAGGCGCGTTGAGACGGGACCTTCATTCATTGCCCCGCCTGAAAGGCTCAGCTCTTCGCAGTGGGAAATCACCAAAATCCCGATACCTCCGGCATACTCCAGTGCGCGGCGCATCAACTGGGCATCGGCCACCGGCTTTCCGTCGTCCGAGACAGCCACTGCACCTTCCGCCTTCAATTCACCATATTCAGCAAGTTGGTCTCCGCAGAGCCCCGCGCTGATCGCGCCGACCGGATACACCCTGACCGGACCGCACCGAGCGGCCTGCTCGATAATATATCTGGTCACGGAAGCCGAATCGTTTACAGGAAAAGTGTTGGGCATGCAGCATACAGCGGCAAAGCCGCCTGCTGCGGCAGCCCTGGTGCCGGTTTCTATGGTCTCCTTATACTCCTGGCCGGGCTCTCGCAAATGAACATGCATATCCACGAGGCCGGGCACCACTACAAGCCCTTCAGCGTCTATTACAACAGTATCGGAACCGGCTGATTCGCGAAAGCCGGCGGCGGCTAATCCGGTTCCGGTCCCTTTGCCGTTTTTCCGGATCTCTGAAATCCGGCCGTCTTGAATCAGGACATCGGCCGGGGAATCCAAAACGCCCGGGTCAATAACACGGCCGCCTTTAATCAGCATCTGCATCGCGCATACCTCCTGACACCAGATAAAAAAGGGCCATGCGGAGTGCCACTCCGTTTGTCACCTGATCAAGGATTACAGAGAAAGGGCCGTCGGCAGCCTCCGGGCAGATTTCCACCCCCCGGTTTATGGGCCCCGGATGCATGATCAACACATCGGATTTCAGCTTTGAAAGCCGCGAGGAATTAAGTCCGTAATGGATTGCATATTCCCTTTCCGTGGGGAACAAATACCGCCTTTGACGCTCCTTTTGGATGCGCAGCATTATAATCACGTCCGCCCCTGTAATCGCATCGTCCACGCTGTCTGCGACCGCGGCTCCTAATCGGTTAATGCCCGGCGGAATCATGGTGGCGGGACCGGCAACCCGGACCGTGGCACCCATTTTTGCAAAACCTAGAATATCGGACCGTGCCACCCGGCTGTGAGTGATATCGCCAATGATCGCTACTTTTAACCCCTCGAATCCTCCTTTGATCTCTTTTACGGTCATCATGTCGAGCAATGCCTGGGTGGGATGGGAGTGCATTCCGTCACCGGCGTTTATGATTGAAACATCCAGGCTGCGGGCGAGCATTTGGGCCGCGCCGGCGGAGGAATGACGCATCACGATTATATCCGGTTGCATGGCCCGGAGGTTTTTGGCGGTATCAAGCAGGGTTTCGCCCTTGACTATA
>JAIPDT010000025.1 GCA_021737545.1 Desulfobacteraceae bacterium | reverse complement strand
GCCGCCGGCATCCCCGAAACGGTCTCCTGCCATGGAAAGGATCCACCCTTTGCGCAGATACTTAACCCCTTCCAGGATATCGGTGGGCGAGCCCGCTCCCTGCTGCGTTGCAATGATCTTAACCCCGTCTTGTGCAAGAGTGTTTTTCTGAATTCCCTCTATTTGTTCGCCTTGCTTTTTTCCCATAAAAAGCAGAAGCGGGAACCCTTCTTTTTTCAGCAGACGGGCGGCCACCTCCCAGTTGCCAAGATGGGACATTAGAAGAATGCCGCCTGTCTGTTCTTTGACGGCTTTTTTAAGATATTCCAGACCCTCGGCAGTATAATCGAAATTTTGCGAGAATTCCAGCAGGTACCGATCAATATATATGTTGGTAAAACTATGGAACTGCTTCCAGGCGCACCATAAAATATACCATACTGATCGTCTTGGAAACAGGGCCCGGTAAAACCGCATGCTGACGGCAACCCTGCGGGGAAAAAACAAAAAATAGCCGGTGGCGATAATTGCGGCCGCAATGTAGAAAACCCATATGCCCCATTTCCGGGACAGGTAAACCAGGAATCTGTAAAACAGGTTTATCATTGCATGTCCTTGTTTATTTCTGCGCGCAAAATCCCGGCCTCAAGCCAGATTTCCTCCCTGCCGGTCCCCGAAGCCCGGGTGCGGCAAAGGACAAATCCGTTTTTTGCCAATATGTTTTGGATCTGTTCGGTTGAACGATAATATGTTTTGGTGTGTGTCAGCCGGTTTCGTAAATTCTCAATCTTGCGCAGCAACGGAACACGCGTGCCCGAAACAATCGTGGCCCTTATGAGCAGAGTTGCGCCGGGCTGAAGGTTTTTGTAAAGTTTTTGCAGGGTGGCCGATAACTGCGCATCAGAAAGATAATGCACCATGTCTATCATCAGGACAAGATCTGCTCTGACTTTAAAATCGGGCAGATCAGGCGCTCCTGCTTCATATATTTTTCCGCACGGCCCCACGATCCGCCCTGCTATCCTGGCACGTTCCGGGTCGGGATCAGCGCCGTAAATGCTGATATCCGGTTTTGCCGAAAGCATCCATGCCGCTGTGACCCCAAATCCGCAGCCGATGTCGAGCACAACGGATGGTTGTCCGATCAACCCGGTCAGCTCGGAAAACATGGGATCCACGCGCCGCTTTATCCGGGCAAAAATGCGCGGATAGGCTTCAAGGTGTCTGTAAAGGGAATTGATCCGTTTATTATGCATCACCGAGCCGGGGTGTACGGGTTCGGACGAAAACCGCACCGGCCGGAACAGGTATCCGAGAAACGGCGGGAGCAAAGCAAAAGTTCCGACCAGGACAAAACCGATGCCCAGCACCAGCACCTGGCCGAGGCTTCTCATCAGGTTGTGATCGCCCAGGGCCAGCGCGCCGAAACCGATAAGGGTTGAAGTGCCTGCAAGAAAGACGGTCATGCGGATATGGGACTGGTATGGGTGTTTCTCGTCCCGGTAGCGCTGGTAAGAGCGCACAAGATATAAGGAATAGTCCAGCCCCATGCCTACCACTACCACGGAGAGCATCAGGCCTGGCAGGTTTAGCGGCAGCTCGATTATGGACAGGACCCCTATGGTGCACACCATTGAAAAGCAGACCGGCAAAAGCGAGATTGCAGTTAATACCGGGTCCATAAAAAACAGCAACAGCAGGATCGTAACACTTATGCCGATAATAATGAGCATCCGGACAAATGTTTGGGAAAGAAACCCGCTTAAAGTGCGGGAGTAATAATCAGGGTCAAAAACATGAACCTGTTTTTGCGCTGAATAGGTTTGGAAAAATGTTTTTGGATCATATTCCGGCCCGGGGGTAAGCGAGGAAAAAAGCCTCCAGGAGCCGGTGTCCCGGGAATGATAAACTCCCAGCATTTCATGAAATTTGGGGGGGATACCCGCTCCTTTTTCACAGGATGCATTTTTGTCCTCATAGACACTTGAAAATGGCGCCCCGGGCATGCCAAGCGCGGATGCAGCCTGTTGGATTTTTTCCTGCAATATTTTTCGATCATGCTTCTGCCAGAATGCTTTCCAGGCGGCCAGATTTTTTTTGCAGCGCTGTTTTCCCGGAAACACGGCTGAAGGGAAAAACGCCTCTGAAAGTGTGCCGTCCTTGATTTCCGCATCCATCAATCCCGCGAGCCGGTCGCTTTGCTGCTGCAGGGTCTCTATGTCCGGTGCTTCGGCCATAAGGTAAATCCTGTCAAAAAGCTTTTGGCCCCAAATCCTGGAAACCAGGTTTTCCGCGGCAATGGTATCTTTGGTCACAGTATTCATGGAAGATACGTCAATGTTGAAGTCCGGATCAGCAAAAAAAGCCATGACGGCAAAAAACAAAAGCGCCGCTGCCGGCTTGTATTTGCCTCCGGTCCCTGCGAGCCGGTCAACTGCTGCCTGCATGGGCAGTCTTTTCGTGCGCCTGGCCGGTTTTAACCTGGGAAAAATTAGAGGGAAGAAGGAATGGACAAAAATAAAGGAAAAAGCGATGCCGAATGCGGCAAACTGTCCGATTTCCCCGAGAATCGGAAATCCGCTGAAGCTGAGCATAAAAAAAGCACCCACCGAGGTCAGCGCGGCTAGCAGGGCCACCGCCAGGACTTCACGGGACACGTTTTTGCCCCTTGTTTCATACGGACGGTCAAGAAACAGCAGGTAGGAAATTCCATGATCCACGGTGATGGATATAATGGCGGCCCCGAATCCTATTGTCATCACGGAAACAGAGCTGTGCCAGATAGAATAAAAGGCAAGAGCGCACACGGTTCCGAATACTGCAGGCAGAAAAGCCAGCAGGCCGATATAAGGTCTGGGAAAAGAAAGGATCAACAGGCATGCAATGCCCAGAGTGGCGTAAAAAAGGGCGTTTTTGGTATCTTTTTTGGCCGCGGTTTCATTGTCGATTACAGCCCGGTAGGCTCCGACCGGGGTTACAGTGAACCCGGCCCCCGCCCCCTGATACTTTTTCTTTAGTTCCCGGGTGGTTTGTTCGATGGTATCATCTATTTTGTGAGCCAGTTCCGCCCCGGTGCTGGCGTCCTTCGGGTTGGCCATGACAAGCAGGTGACGTTCGTCCGGGGATAATAACCGGCCCTTGTAGAAGCGTACCTTTTCTGCGGGCACGAGATGACTGAGTTTTTCAAGTACCTGTCCGCTTAGCCCCAGCGGGTCTTTTAGGATCAGTTCGGACCGGCCCATGCTTTCCATTGTAAACAGCCGGGAAAGGTTGTCGGTGACCCGCTGTTTTAAGTCGTCATTTTCAAGCAGGGGGGCGATTTGGTTTTCCAGTTCCCCGGCTGTAAACAATACCGGGAGGTTTTCTGTCACGTGTGATATGAGTTCCGGAAACAGACTTCCCATTTGTTTTGTGCCCACGGTTTGAAACAGACCGCTTGCACGCAGCCGGTTCTCGACAAATTCCGCTGCTGCCACCAGCTTGTCCGGATTTTTTTCTTCTGTCCCCAGATCGATAAAAACCCGGTTTTGATATGGGTGATTCTGAAGAACGCGGGCACCTTCTTCCATTACCGGGTTGCCTCTGGGCAGGGAATTGATGATATTGGTTTCGAATCTGAGGTTAAACACAAAGATCAAGCAAGCGGCGGCTATTACAATGGCAACGGTAAATAAAAAACCTTTAATCGGGCTATGTCCGGACAACAGGGGCAATGGCTTCACGTTCTGTTTTCAGGCACGGTTTTGCCCGGCCTTGCAAGAAATCTTTGCACCATCAGGCCGGTAAAGGTTTTGGCGTTTCTTAAAAAATCCCGCCACGGCCGGAAATGGGAGATGCGTTCGGCCGGCGGCAGGTAATTTACGCCCACCGGCGCCTCGACTACGGGCACGCGCCTCCAGTGCGCCCGTACAAGAACTTCCACCTCGAATTCGAATCTTTTTGATTTCACTTCCCATGCCGCGGCCTCGGGCAGCGGATAAATCCTGAATCCGCTTTGGGAATCCGAAATCTTGGGCCCCCCGCTGGCCCGGACCCAGAAATTGGAGAAATATTTGCCGAACCTGCTGGTCCAGTGCACGTGGGGATTGTCCATGCCGGTTCGGTTTCCGACAATCAGGGCCTTTCGGTACTGCCGGGCCGCATGGATTAAAGTTTGTGCATCCCGTGGATTGTGCTGCCCGTCGGCATCTATGGTAATAGCCCAGTCCGCGATCCTTGAGGCCTCTGTAAAACCGGTCATAAGGGCAGCACCTTTTCCCAGATTTTTTTTGTGGCGCAGGATATGTATCTCCGGAAACCGGCAAATACGTTCATACGTATCATCAGTGGAGCCGTCGTCTATTACGAAAAGCGGCAAATCAAGTTTCAGGGCTTCGGCAATTACCTTTTCCGCGGTCCGGCCGTGGTTGTATGCAGGGATGACAACCGCGAACCGGTTTTTCCCCTCGGTCCCGGGTCGTTCTTCTGTATTTGAAACAAAGGGTTGCATGATATGGATCGGTTTTTTCAGCAATAAGCCACCGCCCATGCCCCCGGGCCGATGTGTACGCCCGAGGTAAGCGAAAGCGGCTGCAAAAGAATTTCGGTATTCGGAAAAAGCCGGCGGATTTCTGCCATGGCCCGCTTTTCCACCCATTTACTGTTATCCGAGTATTGGAGCAGGATAAGGGAATTGCCGCTGTCCTGCAAATTTTTTGATAGGTGTTGTTTTGCAAAGCTAAGCTGGGCTTCCGGGTTTCTGACTATTCCGACTTTTTCTGCCCCCCGCGCAGTGGGCGTGATAACCGGCTTCATGTGGAGCATGTCTCCGAAAAACGCCCCTGTTTTAGACATGCGCCCGCCCGCCGCCAGGTATCTGAGCTCGTCAAGGAAAATATATTCTCCGCTTTTTTCAACGGCTTTTTGTGCAAACTCAATTACCTGCTCTGCAGTTTGAGCGCGCGCCGCATATTCGGCAACCGTAATAACCGCTGCGGCAAGCCTGCCCGAGGCTGCACCGGTATCGATGATCGTGAGCTGATTGTCGGGGTCGTGCTGTTTTTTCCAGTCTCCCGCCACCTGGTAATTGCCGGTGTATACTGAGCCTACACACAGGTAAAGCACGTGTTTGTGCTGGGCCAGCAGTCGCGCATAATGTTGGTGACGTTCAAATACCGAAGCCTGCGAGGTGGAAGCAGGAGTGCCGCTGCGCATGGCTTTATATAAAGTCTCAGGGTCCACGCATGTCTCGGGAGCACACGTTTCGCCCAGAGTAACGTAGCTTTCCAGCAGAGTCACTCCCAGGCGGCGCGCAAAGTCCCGGGAAAGCGAGCCCGCCGCATCGGTGACGATATGAATGGGGCCCTGTGTTTCGGGTATCCGGAAATCCGCGGTTTGCCGGGCAAGATCGTCTTCGCTCCAGCGGACGATCTCTCCCATGCTCTCAGCCCTTTGTTTCAGGGTCTGCACATCGTTTGTGTGCAGATGGACCTTGGCGTAGTCCCTGTCCGTGTAGACCAGCAGGCTCTCTTCGGTATCCGCGAGCCGGTCCGGCGACAGGCCGGTGTTTGCGTCCAGGCGCACCACGAAATCAACGCAAAATCCTTTTTCTTTCGATTGATCAAAGTCTGTGTCGATTTTCAGGTAATTTCCGAAAATATCCGGAATAGAGCGGAAATGCTCCGTCAGATTATAATAGGTTTTTAAAAAGCCTTCCAGAAACAAAAACATTCCCAGAGCGCCGGCATCCACCACGCCTGCGGCTTTTAGCGCAGGCAACAGATCGGGTGTTTCGTGTACCGCTGCCTGGATTCGGTCAATCACCGCTTCAAGGGAATTCTTTCGCGAATCCGGATCCGTAAGAGTGCCAAGCGCATCTGCAAACCTATCGAGCACCGTGAGCATGGTCCCGGGCGTGGGATCGTGCACCGCATTCCAAGCATTTTGAGCGCCTGTTTTTGCCGCATTCGGCAGCCGGTCCAAAGAATCTGCATCGAGCAGATCGGCGACAAAACGGGCGGCAATGTTGCCGGAATTTCCCTTTGCCGCAAACAACAGCAACCGGCGGGTTTCCGGTAAGTCACGCTCTTGGATTCCGCGCAGCGGAGCGAGGCTGATCATTAGATTGCGCCCTGTGTCTCCGTCAGCCACCGGAAATACATTGATTTCGTCTAACACCCCCGACCAGGCGCCCAGCCGCTCGTATCCGGTAATAAATGCTTCTGCTGTGTCGCCTTGCTGATCCATGTTTAAAATCCAAGCGCCTTTCTAATATGCTCCGGTATTTTGAGCATGGTTTCCATTTCCGGGGTCTTGACCGCGGCCTGCTCGCTTTGGCCTTTGGCGCTGACCCGGTTATCTTCGGCGACACGGATTTCAAATGCGACTGTAATCTTGTAGTTGACATCCTTTAACACTGCCCGGCATATAAACTCGTCTCTGAAGCGAAGCGGGGATACGTGCTTGATGCTGGTCCGGATAATGGGGAAAATATACCTGGTATCCTTGTATGCCTGGTAGAGATCTATGCCGAGCTTGCGAAACAGGGCGTCTCTGGTGATATCAAAATATTTTAAGTAGTTGCCGTGCCACATTACCTGCATGGGATCCAGATCGTGGAACGGCACCGCGAATTTACGTTCGCATGTTTTGTCGGGGTCCGGGTTTTTCATCTCCGTCCTTGTCTGAGGCTCAAGCCGGGCGGGTTCAAAAACCCCCCTGAATTGATAGAAAAATTTAAAATTTATAGAGAGCAAAACTTTTTGTCAAGTTCAATTGCCGCTATCGTCTCCATTTGCCCAGATAACTTCAAACAGCTTATCAGTTTGCCTTTCTCCGGCAATTGTCGCCATCAAAGTTGACAAACGGATTAAAGGTCTTTAAGGATATCTGTTGATATTAGGATTGAAAAATTCAATTCAATGATAATACAATTTTAAAAAAATAAATAAGTGTGATAAATGCAGGGTAACTGGTACCGTCTGGAAAATCTGGGAGTCGAATCTTCGGGGTACATCGGAGCAACGGTTTTGGTACCCGCCGATTCCCCCTGGTTTTTCGGCCATTTTCCGGGAAACCCTATACTGCCTGCAATTGCGCAGTTAGCAATCGTATTTGACCTGATTAAAAAAGCGACCGGCCGGGAGCAAAATCCCTGTGCAGTAAATCGTGTGAAATACAGGCGCATAATCAGGCCTGATGAAGCCATCCATGTTGCCGCCACCCCGGTGGACGGCAAAAAAGGAAGCTTTTCATTTCAAATGTCGGTTGATAAAGAAATAGCCTGCAAGGGCCGGATTCAAACGGATCTGGTCGAATAGTAAATAACCTATGGAGAATGGAAAAGCCATGCAGCAGGAATTAACAACAGAGGAGACCATTGAAGGGGTGGCAAAAATTATTATCGACGAGTTAAAGCTCGAAGATGTGACTCCGCAGACATTTGATCCTGATCTGGACTTAATCGACGAGGTCGGGGTAGACAGCATGGATCTGGCCACAGTGGCGCTGGTGCTTCAGGATGAATACGGCGTCAGTATTGATGAGGACGATTATCCCAAATTAAAATCCCTCAGACTGATTGCCGAATACGTGCTTGCGCATGCACCCGTGAAAAGTTAGATCATTATTGAAATCAAACAAAAGGGGCAATCGTGGCGGAATTTGACCGGCAAGGGGCCGGAGTCCGGGAAACACCGGGCGTGCAGGCCTGGAAATTCTCCGATATAATCGCGGTTCCGGAAATCCGGGAAAAATGGGAGAAAGTCAGAAAACATTTCTTTCTGAGGGAATCCACCTATGACATGACCCGCAGGTGCAATATAGATTGTGAGGGCTGTTATTACTATCAGGGCGACAAGGCCGCGGTACCGGAAAACCGGAACCCGGACCAGTGGCGTCAGCTAATGCGGCATGAAAAGGACCGGGGGATAACCTATGTGGTGCTTGCAGGGGCCGAACCCTCCCTGGTGCCGGAGTTGTGCAGGGTCTGCTTTGAAGAGATCCCCCTGGGCTGCATTGCCACCAACGGGATCAAGCGCATTGACAGCACGGTGGATTACCAGATCCACATTTCGGTGTGGGGAAACGATGAGACCAGCCGCCGTTTGAGGGGCGCCAAAAATATGCTCAAAAGGCAGATTGATAATTACCTGAATGATTCGAGGGCGGTTTTTGTCTACACCTTTACCAGGGACAACATTGATGAGGTCGATGAGGTCGCGGATCTTCTGGCTAAAAACAACTGCAGGCTTACGTTTAACATGTTTTCCGCGCCCGTGGGATATTCCGGCGGGCTTTGCCATGATACGGCCTCGCTTAAAAAAACCCGCGAAACCATGCAGCGGATCTGCAATCAGTATCCCGATCATGCCTGCTTTTCAAGGTATAACATAGTTGCCCACACGCACATGCTGGGTCTGCATGAGCTGTTTTCCTGTCCCTATCCCAGGGCTAATCCCTCAACTGATATCGGCCTGGGGCGGTCTTTTCGTCAGTACCGCACGGATCTTTCCTGGGACAGAAGCGCCGCATGCTGTGTGCCGGATACTGATTGTTCAGACTGCCGCCATTATGCCGCCGGAAGCGCGGTTGTTACATCCAGGATGTTTCGCCACGGAAAAGATCCTGATCTGTTTAAGGCCTGGCTCGACTATGTGGACGTTTACCTGGCGGTATGGGTCAGGGGATATGAAAAAAGCCCTGATCTGTGTGCCGACCTGATTGCTCCGCCCGGCCATGATGTTTTCGAAAAGTAAGCAGAACCTGGAGCTAAATCAATGAAAACCGTAAGTTCCCTGTTGGACAGCCACTGGTATGAACGATACAAAAGAATTTCGCAGCTCAATATCCGGAGTTCGATCTATGACGTAACCAATCGCTGCAACCTGCGATGCAAGGGTTGCTTTTTTTTCTCTTCAGGAGAAGACAAGGTCGCCCGGGAGGAAACCGATCCAAACAAGTGGGCCGCTTTTGTGGATGAAGAAAAAGAACGGGGGGTTAACCTGGCTATTTTGATCGGCGGTGAACCCACGCTCTGTTTTGACCGCATCGAGGCTTTCTACCGCAGGATGCCGACCTACTGCGCAACCAACGGCTTAATAAAGGTGCCCCGCGACCGGTTCCCGGACATGATGGTGGGCATTTCTCTGTGGGGAGACGAGGATGATGAAAAACGCCTTCGCGGCAAAAATACCTTCCGCATTTCCAGTTCTAACTATGAAGGCGATCCCCACACCTATTATCTGTATACCATCACCCCGAACCAGATGGGCAGAACAGAAAAGATAATCCGTAAAATAAGGGATGCCGGCTTAAAGGTGCACATGCAGCTATTGTCCAACGACGAGGCAGTGGACGGCTTTTCCTGGCGCCAGGAAGAACTCGACGATCTGCGCGCGGAAATGGACGAGATGCTCGATTCATATCCGGATACCGTGATTTCTTCCAAGTATTATCATCATGTGATCACCACCGGCAAAATGCTTGGCCGGGAATTCGGCTGGCGTGAGTGCCCTTCTGTGACCGAACCTCTGGATAACCGCGATCCCAAACCCCGACGCCTGATTCATTTTATCCGATGGGCCTCGGATCTTGAAACCGTACACCGGTGTTGTACTTCGGCCACCCGGGACTGCTCCACCTGCAAGGACGGTGCGGCCCACATGAGCTGGATCATGGTAAACAAGCGGGCCCACATGCGTTCGGCCGAAGATTTGCAGAACTGGATCGAAGTATATGAAATGTTTGCCAAGCTTTATCAATTTCTACCCTGGTAGACCTCGGGCGGATTAATGGGAAACCGCAAAAGCGTCATCCTGGGATATGATATCATCTCGCCGCTTGGAACGGAGCTGGACGAACAATGGGTGGCGGCAAAGTGCGGAAAAAGCGGAATCGGGCAATTGACGCGTTTTGCCGCAGACGAAAATTTTCCGGTTCACGTTGCCGGCGAAGTACCTGAAATCGATACCGGCCCCTATCCGTTTTTAAAACCCCGGGAAATCGCCAACTGGAAATCCCCGATTTTCAAGCATGCCCTGTTGGCGGTACACCGTGCCCTTGTCCGAAGCGGCATTGAAGTCAATGAAGAGCTGGCCCCGCGTGTGGCGGTAACTTTCAGTTCCGCAGTGGGCGGCCAGGACGCTGTGCTCACAGCGGACCGGCGGATGCGGGAGACAGGCAAAATGCCCCATCCCTTCACCAATCCCAATTCCTGTATAAACATGGTCACTGGCAAAGTTGCCATGCTCACCGGGGCTACCGGCCCGAATTTATCGACCATCACCGCCTGTGCAACCGGGGCCACCTCAATGATCAACGGCGCGATGTTGCTGGCAGCCGGCAGGGCGGACGTGGCTATTTGCGGAGCCGTTGATTTTGCGCTGGTCGAACCGATTGTGGCCGGTTTCGCCACCATGAACGGTGCATATCGGCACAAGCCAGGCCGGGAAGAGGCCCCGGAGGCCGCCAGCCGTCCGTTTGCCGCGGGCAGGCGTGGCTTTGTGGTATCAGAAGGGGCGGGCGCGGTGATCCTGTCCACCCGGGAATTTGCCGAAACCCACGGTCTTGACTGGCACATCGGCATCCGGGGCTGGTCCATGACAGGAGACGCCCATCATTTTGTCGCTCCTTACGAGCCCACGGTACGGCGCTGTATTTCAGAAAGTATCGCGGATGCAGGAATTACACCGCAGGATATTGATGCGGTCAACGCACATGCAGCCTCCACCCAGGTGGGAGACAGGGTGGAGTATGACGCAATGCGTGCGGTGTTCGGCAAAAACGTGCCGCCCACAACCGCCAACAAATCGATGACCGGCCACGCCATGGGCGCTTCGAGCGCTATCGAATCAGTGTTTGCCATAGAGGGTATGAATGCCGGCGTGCTTGTTCCGACCATCAATTATGTGCCTGATCCGGAAATGCCCATGGAAGAAATTGTTGTTTCCCAACAGGCGCTGGACCAGGAATTTGTTTTAAAAAACGCCTTTGGGTTCGGCGGATGTAATGCATGCATTGTTTTTCAGAGATTCAGATAAAAAATAATCGGATTTTTACATGAAAGCACCCCAAAACAGACGGGTTTTTGTGCTCGGATACGGCGCTGCCACTCCCCTGGCAAAAAGCTTTACCGGAAGCTGGGAGGCTGCGGCTGCAGGCAAGGCAGGATTCCGCCGGGTTACCCGGTGCGAAGTCAACAGCTTAAGCAACGTGGTGGGCGAGATTCCGGACTGGGACCCTGCGGCTTTGGATTTTGCAGACGCCAAGGAAGCCTATAACTGGAATGCGGATTTTGTTCTTCTGACCATGGCGGTCTGCCGTGAAGCCCTGCAGAACAGCGGCCTGGAAATCAATGCGGAAACCGGGCCGAAGACCGCCTGCCTGGTGGGCTCGGCCTTAAACGGCACGGATGCGTTCCGCACGGCAATGGATACCTATTTAAACCGCGGTGCGCTGCGGGTAAGCCCCTATCTTCTGCCAAATTTATGCGCCAACCTCCCGGCGAGCAAGGCAGGTATGATGCTTGGTTTTACCGGTCCGATTTTTTCCCCGCAGGGGGCGTGTGCTTCGGGAAATCACGCCATAGGTCTTGGGGCGCGCATGATCCGGGACGGGGACTGCGATTTTGTGCTGGCCGGAGGCGTGGACACCTGTATTATGCCGGAAATTATCCACGGTTTTGCCAATATGAACGCCACTATCAAGATCCACAAGGACGATCGCGCATACAATGATCCCTCACAGGCATCCCGGCCTTTCAGCATTGACCGGAAAGGTATGGTATTATCCGAGGGATGCGGTGTGCTGGTCCTGGCTGCCGAAGATGCGGTAAAAACACATGGTCTTTTGCCTAAAGCCGAGGTGCTGGGCGTGGGCTGGACCTCCGACGCCCATCATTTTACGCTGCCCAACGGACCCACCATTATCCGCTCCATTGCCGGGGCCATTGACGATGCCGGACTTTGCCCGGAGGATATCGAATACATTAATGCCCACGGCACCTCCACCAACAAGGGAGACCGCACCGAAATTGAATGTTTGCACAGCGTATTCGGCAACGGCCTGAAAAATATCCCGGTATCTTCGAATAAGTCCCAGATAGGACACACCCTGGGGGCTTCCGCCGCAATTGAGGCCGCTTTTGGTATCGAGGGGATGCAAAAAGGTGTTTTGCTGCCCACGATCAACTATCTCCCTGATCCGGAATTGGAAGATGTCGATCTGGTGGCAAATCATGCCCGCAATTCCGGGTATGCATGCTTTTTGTCAAATGCATTCGGTTTCGGCGGCACAAACTGTTGTATTGTATTTAGAGGAGTCTGATCATGCAGCCCAAGCCGTTTACCCCGCAGATATGTCAAGATGATCCGCGTTTTGTGAAAAACCTGGCAGACGGTTTCATCTGGCACAGAAGCCACTACCGGACACTGTATGCGGACACAGACCGCTCGGCCGTGGTTTATCATGCCAATTACCTGCGGTACTTTGAATTCGGCCGCACCTCCCTGATGCGGGATATGTCTTATCCCTACTCGGAAATCGAGGCCAGCGGGTATGTTTATCCCATTATAGAAATCGGGGTCAAATATTACAGCCCTCTGCATTATGACGATCCCATGTGGGTTCATACCCGGCCGGGGGATCTGGAAAGGGTGAGGCTGAAATTCCATTACATTATTACGCACGGCGAGACCGGCAGGATTGTGTGTATGGGTTTTACGGAGCACTGCGCGCTGAATTCCGCTGGAAAACCGGTGGCTATTGACGAGAGAACCAAACATCTATGGGAGATCTTTCCAAAATAGGCGATAACAATCGTCTGCCGGTTCATATCAGGGTCTTTGCGTATCTGCTGGATCATATGTTTGAATCCTTGCCGGTTTTTCCTGCAGTAGAATCCGTGCAGTTGCTTGCCCGCGCAGTCCTGAATCTGGAAGAGGAGATGGATGTCAGGTCACAGTCAAATGCTGCCTTTGATAAATTCCTGCCGATGGATGAGCGCGGACAAACCATAGAGGCTTTCGTGGAATTTGAAAGGCTCGATAACGGAAGGATAAATGCCGGGCTGATTTCCCGGAAGCGTGTTTCCGGATCAAGGATGACCCGCACCAAGGAGCATGCCAGGATTTGTTTTGACCGTGCTGTCCTGTCTTCAGATTATCAGGAGCCTCCGGCTGCTGTTGAAGAAGAAACTGAAATTCAGGTGTCTGCGCCAACCGTATACAAAGAACTGGTGCCCATGGGGCCTGCATATCAAAATTTGGACGGCAGCGTGAGGCTTTCCGCCGAAGGTGCGTCAGCCGGAATCCGCGCTCCGGATCTGCACAAAGCAAATGGTCCCCTCGGTTCTCCGTTTGTGCTGGATGCAGCCTTCCATGCCGCATGCGTCTGGGGGCAGCGCTATTCAGGTTTTATCGGATTTCCGGTGGGATTTGAGCGGCGGCGTGTCATAAAGCCCGCAGAGCCGGGCGGGAAATATACCGCCCGCGTGGTCCCGACAAGTCTTGATCGCAACGAAAATATTTTTGATCTGTGGATTTTCGGGCCCGGGAACTCGGTTTTCGAAGTAGTCGAGGGGCTGCATATGCGTGATGTCACAGGCGGACGGAAAAAGCCGCCTGTGTGGATCCGGGAAACTCGCTGAGGATTTTTTTCTATTCTATTAAAAAAGCAATTTTTTTATCCCGGCGTTATCGTATTTTCCGGCGGAAGAAACCGGAATTTGCTCCACTACCCTGATGCGGCGGGGAACTGCGTAGTCAGGAATGCGGTCTTGGAGATAATGGCGGATTTCGCTGCTCTCCAGTTTTGCCGCCACCAGTGCCTGAATTTCGTTTCCGCGGGTGCCGCTGTTTTCGGTGCAGATTACCGCAGCGTCTTCCACTTCCGGAATGCCGGTAATAGCTGATCGGACTTCTTCCAGATCCACGCGCTTGCCCCCCACCTTGACGATCCGGTCCGCGCGTCCGGCAAGTTCAAAGCCATTGGGTCCCACAGCGTTTGCACGGTCGCTGGTAATAAAAAAACCTTCGCTGTCTACCGGCAGTTCAGGGGAGATGAAATCCGAGCGGATCGCCAGCAGGCGGTCCGCGATTTTCCAGTCAATGCAGTCAAACGGTGTGAAATGCGGCTGCTCACGGGTGCACAGGCGTGAGGCTATGCCCCCGGTTTCGGTGGATCCGAATATTTCCGTGATCCCCAAGCCGGTTTGCAGGTAAAAAGCCCGGCTGTCCGCCGGTTCCAGTTTGGCTGCCGATGAAAGCGCAAAGCGGAGGGGATCGGCCTTAAAATTCATGCCTGAAAGCATTTTGTAATGAAGCGGGATGCTTATTAAAATGCTTGCCCGATTGCCGTTGACTGCTTCCTGGATTTCGTGGGGATAGGTCAACTCTCCGTTAATAACCGACGCAGATGCCACCAGGGGCGTGAGCACCGAGAATAAAAGTCCGTAGATATGGTAAGGAGGTACGGTAGCCGCAAATATATCATTTGGCGATACTTCCAGCTTTTGGGCATGATAAATGGCTTCGCCAAACAGGTTTCGGATGGTTTTGGACCATGTCCGGGGCCTCTGGGTTGAGCCTCCGGTAAAAAGTTTGACAAACACGCTGTCAGGATGGCGCATTCCTGTGGTATCGAGTTTACGTTCGCCCGGAAGGTTTGAGTCCGGATATACGGTTTTAATACCCGCGGGCAACTCGACGGAGCTGTCCGCAATAGCCTTTGAAAATGTATGGCTCTTGTAGGTCCGGGCAAGCACCTCTGCCGAGAATGCATAGGGAAGCACCAGGGTGACCGGACGGCTCAGAGCTGCAAGCAGCGCTGCAGCCGTCACCGCACGGTCCTTTGTGCACAGGCACACGGATTCCGCGGCATCGGCGGAAAAATGGCGCTGCTGGAGATCTGCGGCCATGGCATAGATATCTTCGTAGGTATATCCGGATAATACATAGGCCCGCCTTGCGTCTGAGGGGCCGGCGGCAATATTTTTTAAATCAGTGGAAAAGGAGGTCGTTTTCATAACAGAATGCCGGTATTTTAAATGTGTTTGCTACACATAAATTTTATGTTTGCCATAAGCGGAGTGGATATAATATATTAAATTTTACTTTTCAAGTGCTTATTATGTGCACAAATTGTTGTGAACGGGGGAAGTTTGGGTATTTCCAGGCTTTTGGCAGAACAATTACTTAAAATCGGGTTTGTACGCCGGGCTGTTAATGAAGGTGCAGACTTGAGCATTTTCCGGCAGAAGCCTTCTGGCAAGATGCTTGGGGGCCTGGCCTGTATTGCCGTGAGCTATATTGCCTGTTGGCCGGTGATCAGCGGACTTGGTGTGCTTGCCTTGTATATCAACAAGCCTGTACTGATTGCAATCGGCGGGCCGATCGTATGGACGGTCAATCATTTTCTGTGCATGTTGGGGGTGTATCTGGCCGGCGCGGATCATTCAAAAGCCCTGGTAAAATATCTGGTGCGCATCTTTATTCAACGCCATGCGCCCGACAAACTGCCGGAGCAGAAGTTGTATTTTTAAAAAAGCGTTTTTGCACGCCATCAGGTAAACCTGCTGATATCCACTCCCCGCATTTTTGCCCGCAATTCATACCATTGCATCTCGTCTTCGGGCGGAGTCTGTATTTGTTCTTCAGGCTTGCGTATCAGTGAGATCGCACCGGCCGGGCACGCGGTAACGCACAAGCCGCAGCCTATGCATTTTTCAGAAATTACCGTATAGCTTTCTTCCGCCGGTTCAATGGCATTTACCTGGCAGCGCTCGTCTGCGCAGAGGCCGCAGGCGGTGCAGGCGTCAGGATCGATCCGGGCATAATAATATGAATTTACAACCTGGGAGGCGTCAAATCCCATTTCATTAATCCCGCGAAGCACCCCGCAGCAGCATCCGCAGCAGTTGCAGATAAAGTAATGTCCGTTTTGTATATTCCATGTCAAATGTACCAGAGCATGTTCCTCGGTGCGTTGTAAAAGGTCATAGGCCTCCTTTTTGGTCATGGAGGTTCCAAATGGGTAATCATCAAACATTCCTTCAATTGGGGCATAAACGGTGCAGACCTGTACGGGCCGGTCACAGGGTTTTCCCAGCAGTGCCTTTTCCTTTTTGCAGATACAGTCAATATACATGAAAGATTTGCTGTTTTCGATAATGGTTGAAACCCTCTCATGAGGAAGTACCTGGTGTTTGCCCGCAATTTCGGTCTCCACCGGAATGACCTGCATCAGCGGCGGGCTGTTTTCAAAAAATTGTTTGCCGAAGGCATTTTCATATTGTTCGCACATTTCAGCCATTTCCCGGTCAATGCGCGACATCTGCAGTTCATAAATGCCAAAGGCCCACGGCACCATTCGGTACAATTTAATGCCTGCCACGTCAATGCCCAGGATTTGGCCTTTATTTTTCATTACCTCGAGTTTTTCCACAAGTTCGTCCGCAGAGATGCCGGTGCGTTGACTTATTTGCTCGGATGTCTCGAAATAAAGCTTTAATCGGCAGAACAGCTCCGCCTCGTCCGGGTCGAAAATTTTTTTCAGCAGGCGGAGCTCGATTCCGTCAGCAGTGGCCGGAAAACCGTTGGGCAGGGTGTCTAATACGCGTGCCAGCTTAACGTATGAATCTTCATTCATGGGCCTTCTCCTTTTTTGGGAAAGCGGATCGGTATTTGCAAAATTCAAATGTCCGGATTCCCTGACGGATCAAATGTTGTCTTGACTATTGACGATGTTTGCCTTAAAAATAAAAGATTATGGGCATATTTCCGGATGGAAATCGGCATCCGGGCCATACCGGTTTGAATGCCTGCGTCTGCAGGGAATACGATTTTAATCTTTAAATTTATAGGTTATTATGACTCGCGAAGAATTACAAACAGAAATATGCAGCATATTTAGGAGGCAATTCGATATTCACGATCCCGGGCCTGATGATGATTTACAAGACATGCACGGGTTTGACAGTATTGATGCCATCGAATTGTTAATTGAGCTTGAAAAGGTTCTTGATGTTTCCCTGAGCCAGGAAACCAAAAAAGATGCCATGCTGCATATACGGACAGTCAACCAGATCTGCGACTATGTCCAGGAACTGATGCCCCGGCAGCAAGCTCCCAATCAAGACGCTTTACATCAATAATGGATAGAAGAGTCGTCATAACCTCCGGGGCCCTTATTACCCCCATCGGCGATTCAAAAGAGACAATCGTGGAAAACCTGCATAACGGAGTTTCCGGTGTCAAGCCGCTGCGTGAAGACGATCTTTTAAGCGACTATATTCATTCCAGAGTCTACGGTACCGTAGATTACCCGATCGAGTATGATTTTGCCCGCAAATACCGTAAAACCATGGGGCCGGTCTCCTACTACGCCTGTCGGGTGGTCGGGGAACTGCTGGCAAAAGCAGGCCTTGACCGGGAGTTTATTTCTTCTGGCAGGCTCGGGGTGGCCTTCGGCTCCACTCACGGCAGCCCCTCGGTGCAGCGCAAAATTTACCGGACGTTTTTTCATCAGGATTCTTCGGACTCCGGTTCCGGTGGAATCGGTGCCGTGGATTATTTAAAATCCATGGTGCATACCACTGCCGTTAATATCACCAAGATGTTTAATATTACAGGCCGTGTGATATCATCTTCCACGGCATGCACTACCTCCAGTCAGTCCATTGGTTACGGTTATGAAATGGTGAAATACGGGATGCAGGACGCCATGGTCTGCGGGGGGGCGGATGAGTATGATACCACCACCGTGGCGGTGTTTGATAATCTTTTGGCCTGCTCCACGGCTTACAATGATCGGCCTCATTTGACTCCCCGGCCGTTTGACGCTGATCGCGACGGTCTGGTGGTAGGCGAGGGCGCAGGTGCAATTCTTTTGGAAGAATATGAATTTGCCAAAAACCGCGGAGCCAATATTATCGGAGAGGTGATCGGATTTTCGTGCAACAACAACGGGGGAGACCTGATTCTGCCGAATCTTGAAGGCATATGCCAGACGATCCGGCTTGGCCTGCAAAGCGCAGGCATCGGCCCGCAAGAGGTTGATTTTGTCAGCGCCCATGCCACGGCCACGAAAATGGGGGATATCATTGAATCACAGGCCATTGAAAAAATTTACGGCAATTCTCCCGCTGTGACCGCTCTAAAGAGTTACATGGGCCATACAATGGCTTCCTGCGGGGCGATTGAAACGATTCTGACCCTTTACATGATGGAAAAGGGCTTTATTGCACCCACCCTTAACCTGGAGCATGTCGATTCGCGCTGTGCCGGCATCAATCATGTGCGGCACCTGACTTACGATCCCATTCACACTGCGGCCGTCCAGAATTTTGCATTCGGCGGTGTTAACACCAATCTGATTGTAAAGGCCTTTTCTCCATAGCATGCCGCTTTGTTCCAAATATCTCAAGGTCTTCATGGATGTGGCTGTTACCCTGATGTTATGGACTTATTTCACCCTGGGATTTGTCTTTTTTTTTGCGCCGGTCTATATTGCGGCCTGCTTGTTTGCCGCAGACCACAGGATTGCCTTTCAGAAATTAAATCACCGGTTTTTCAGAGGATTTTTTTGGCTTTTGCAAACCGCGGTCCCAGGCCTTGCAGTGGAAATCGACGGCCGTATCTCCGGACTTGAATCCTGTGTGGTGGTTTCAAACCATCGTTCCTATCTGGACCCGTTGATCATGATCGCCTGTTTTGAAAAGCAGAGCACGATCGTGAAAAAGGACTTTTTCCGGGTGCCCATATTCGGGTGGGTGATCCGGGCCGCGGGCTACATTCCGTCTGAAGGAAACGGCAGGCTGGCATCGCTTTTGATGAGCCGCATTGAATGGATGCACGATTACCTGGCAGGCGGGGGGGTGCTGTTTGTTTTTCCTGAAGGCACCCGCAGCCGCACCGGCCGGATCGGTCAGTTTAACAAGGGCGCCTTTAAAATTGCTCGAAGCTGTGAGACTCCGATAGAGGTGCTCTGCATCACCAATACTGACAAGCTGTTTACACCGGGCAGGTTTTTGTTTAACACCTGTGTGAAAAACCGGATACAGGTAAGGCGGGTCGGCCGCATATCCGCACGTGATGTCGGCCGGTTGCCTGTTGATCAAATGATGGCCGGGGTGCGGGAAATAATGGAAAATCACCTGGATTTAAACTCCGGGAACAACCGGGAGCATCCGGATCGTTGATGAATCTCTATGCACTTTTAAAAGATGCAGGCCTTCGATATGGGGAAAATCCGGCGGTAATCGACAAGGACACAGTAGTTTCCTACAGGGATCTCGATGCCATGGTCTGCGAAGTCGCGGATTGCCTCAGGGATTTCGGCGTTTTGCCGGGACAGTTGATCGGTCTGTGTTTTGTAAACAGCCCCGCATATATTGTCATCACTTATGCCCTGTGGAAGCTTGAGGCCGTGGTAGTCCCCATTGATGCGGATTTCAAGGATGCCGAAATACGAGAGGTCTGCAGTCGGATGCAGCTTTCGGCCATGATTCATCATCAAAGAAAAGGTGAGGGCTGGCATATCGGCAAGTGCCCGAAGGTGGAGGTGCCTTTTTATTTTAAGCCCTTATATCCGAATGTCCGGGTAGAATCCGGAATACATATGGCTTTTGTGCGATTTACTTCCGGCACCACCGGCGCCCGCAAGGGCGTGGTGCTTTCACATGAGCGGATTTATGAACGAATTTGCTCGGTAAACAAGATGCTCAAAATCACGGCAGAGGATCGGGTATTGTGGACGCTGCCTATGAGCCATCATTTTGTTTCCACCATTGTGCTCTACCTGGCATGCGGGGCAGGCATCGTGCTGGCAGAAGGGATCTGGAGCCGTTCCATTCTCGAAACCATTCAGCGCCGCAATGTTACCCTGCTTTATGCATCGCCTTTTTATTATTCCCTTCTGGCCGCAGATTCGTCAGATATGATGATGCCGGGTGTACGGCTGGCCATCTCCACTGCCAGCGGGCTGCCGGCGTGGATTTGTAAGAATTTTTATCATCGTTATCAACTTCCACTGGCACAGGCTTATGGCATTATAGAAATCGGGCTGGTTTGCATTAACACTGACCGCCCCTGGGAAAAACCGGATTCAGTGGGTCCCGTTCTGCCGGATTATCAGCTCGGGACCAGAAATACGCAAGCTTATCCGGATACTGCCGGCATGACATGCGGGGAGGTGTTTTTTCGGGGCCCGGGTTTTTTCAACGGCTATTTTGATCCATGGATTGACGAGCAGTACGCGCTGGTAGACGGCTGGTTTGAAACCGGGGATATAGGGGGGCTTGATGCGGATGGATATCTTTACCTGCATGCAAGAAAAAACCATGTTATCAACACAGCCGGCATGAAGGTCTTTCCCCGGGAAGTAGAAGCCGAACTAAACAGGCATCCGGAGGTAGCCGAATCATGCGTATATGGCCGGGATAACCAACGTTTGGGGCAGATCGTGGCCGCCAGAGTGGTCCTGCATCATAAAGATGCCGAAATCGATTCAGGCGGGCTAAAAGCTTTTTGCCGTCAGAGCCTGGCGACATACAAGGTGCCTGAAAAGATAGATTTTACGGATCATATTGAGAAAACAGCCGCCACCGGCAAGATCGTTCGGCCGCAGCAGGGAAGTGGTAAGTGGTAAGTGATATGAGATAAGTGGTATGGGGTAGAGGATAAGTGATTTGGGGGCGGTTATAATGGAGTATGATGATATTGAGGCGGCGCTGCTTGCGTTTCTGAAAAATGATATTTTTGATCCCCGCGTGGAAATAAATGCCGATACTAATCTGATTGCAGCAGGGCTGGATTCGCTTTCCCTGCTGCGGATCCTGGTTTTTATTGAAGACAATTTCAGCCTGCGGATTCCGGAAGTCGAGATCAACGAAGAGCGTATGTGCAGTGTCAAAAACATGGCCGGTCTGATTGATGAGCTCTGGCAAAACACATAAAGTACCGTTAAACGGTTCGGACTGCATGATGCTGGCTTTTGATTGCCAGATGCGGCAACTCGGCTTTGCCGGCAATCAGGCCCAGATCGTGCTGGGGCTTTCCGGCAGGCTGTCCGATTCCGAACTGGAAAGCCGTCTTAATGCTATTCGGATACGCTTTCCCATCCTTGCCGCAAGGATTAAAAGAATGGTGCATCCCTGGTGGCGGTTCATGTCTCCTGCAAAACAAGATTATCCCGGGGTGCGGTCCCATGAGGCAGTCGACGAAAAAGAGCTGCACAGCATTAAGTGCGATATTTTAAACCGCCCGCTCAATACCGGCAGCGGGGAGCTGGTGCGATTTGATCTGATCCACATGAAAGAGGCGGCTACGGAAGTGATAATGACATGGTCGCACATGCTCATGGATGTCCACGGCGCGCAATACCTGCTGGGCATTATCGGCAAATCCGTGCCTGCCGAGGATCAATACACCCAGGCCGATTTGCTTTCAGGCAGCTACACCGAACGACTGCCTGAGGGCGCCAAATTGCCCCGGGCAAAAAAATCCTTTGCGCGTGTCGACGAGCTGGCCGCCTATCCGCCGGTTTCCCTTTATACCTGCGCATCCCAGACTGTTTTTTCCGGATTCGATTATCGGGTGGTTTCCTTTTCGCCGGAACAGACCGAAAAGATACTGACGCTGGCGGAAAAATGGAGCGGGTTTTTAAATTCCTCGGCCTTTTATGCGGCCGCCGCAGTGGGCCGGTTTTATCAACTCCTGGAAGACAGGCAAATCTCTTCTTACGGATGCGTGGTCCCCATATCAGTGGATTTGCGGAAAAAGGGCACCTACCTGCCGGTATTTACCAATCAGGCAGCCACGCTTTTGTGCGGGTTTGCCCCGGAACTGCTCTGCGAATTCGACGCCATTCTGGAATCTTTTAAGCAGCAGACCCGGGCGGCTGTGCGCGAGGATCTGATTATATCCAATACCTGTGCCATGGAATTTGCTCGTTTTATTCCGGCCCGGATGTATGCCTCAAAAATCCGCAAAGCATTTGCCGGGGAGATTGCCTCGCTGATATTTGCAAATCCGGGTACAACACCGGGATTTTTATACGAGTTCATGGGGCATACAGTCAAATCCTTGAATCATGTGCCCACTGTGGTGGTGCCGCCGGGCATGGGGATTGTGTTTTATATTTTTTCCGGCCGCCTGCACATCACCCTGGTTTACGTTGAATCCCTGCTTGTTCCGGGCGAAGCAGAGGCGTTTTTGGAGGCGGTCGGGGACCATCTTATGTCGGGCTTATGTGGGGCAGATTGACGTGAAAGTCCTGATGATTTCCACGAACAGGGAGAAATCCCCTTTTGCAGTAGCGCCGATCGGTGCGGCAAAGGTGTTTTCCGCGCTTCAAAAATCCGGTCATGAAGTCTGTCTTCTGGATCTGTGCTTTAGCCGCAGTATACAGCGCAGCATCAAAAAGGCGGTTTATGGCTTTTCTCCGGATATTATTGCATTATCCATCCGCAACCTGGACAACTGCGCATACGTGCGTCCCCATGCTTATTTTCCTGCCGATCGCAGGATTGTTGAAATGATAAGGCGCTGCTGCCGGGCTCCTATTGTAATAGGCGGCAGCGGAGTCTCCGTGGCCCCCGGAGAATTAACCGCTTACCTGGGCGTGGATTATGCAATCGCGGGGGAAGGCGAACGTAGCATGCCGGCGTTTTTGTCTGCATTGGCAAATCAGTCCGATTTTGAATCCGTTCCCGGTCTCTGGTACCGCCAAGACGGCAGGTGGCGGGCAAATCAGCCGGATTTCGGCGCCTCCTTGTCCGACCTGCCCATTCAGGCCTATAACCGCATCGATTTCGGCAGGTATTTTTCCACCGGCGGATTCGTGGCGATCCAGACCAAGCGTGGATGTCCTTTTGAATGTATTTATTGCAGCTATTCCGCACTCGAGGGTCGCAGGCAGCGTTTTCTGCCGGCGGGACTGTGCGTGGATGAAATTGAGAAAATCGTCAGGGATACACATAAGTCGGATTTCTTTTTTGTAGACGGGGTTTTTAATTTTCCGCCGGCTCATGCTGCGGCAGTGTGCAAGGAGATTATTAGGCGCAACTTAAAAATCCGCTGGCTTGCCTATTGCAATCCTTCCGGGCTGGACTACGAGACGGCGGAGCTTTTTAAGGCCGCGGGGTGTGCGGGTATTGAACTGGGATTGGATGCGGCAACTGAAAAAATGCTGGCCAACCTGAATAAAGGTTTTACAGTCGGGGAAATTCAGCGAACTTACCAGGCCCTGCACCGGGCCGGTCTGCCTTTTGCGGTTTTTTTGCTCTTCGGCGGGCCGGGTGAAACCTATGAAGATTGGGAACAGACCCAACGGAATCTTCAGCATTTCGGCAAGGCAAATGCAGTGTTTGCCTCTTTGGGTATCCGGATTTACGAGCACACGTCCATGTTTGATCTGGCGGTAAATCAGGGATTCATCTCCCCGGATGCCTCTTTGCTCGCTCCTTGTTTTTATCTGTCGCAGCATCTGTTAAACGACTCGCCTGTCAGGCGTCTGGACAGGCTTGCCAGGCGGGATTCCACCTGGAGCACGCCCACGGACTGGAATTCAATCACGGTCCGGGTTATCCAGTGGTTTTTGGCAAGATCAAGGGTAATCCCC